>JANQJV010000007.1 GCA_028281465.1 Azospirillaceae bacterium
CGGCACCCGCACCGGCGTGCACACGAGGCCGACGAGGCGTCGGCGCTCCCACAAAGGACTCCCCGGATGGACCCGTTTGTGCCCAACGGCACCGTTCGTTTCTTTCTAGTCCCACACCGGCCTTTCGACCGACCCACCGGGGATGAAACGGTCCAGTTTTCCGAGCGCATATATAGCAGCGAAGTTTGCTTTTGCTACTATATTTGGACACGCCAAGCTTAGTTTCTTGTTAGGCCTCGGAGACGCTTTTTGCGGCAATGGCCAGGCGGCGCGAGAAGGTGGCAAGGGCCATGCGCAGCTCTTCGAACCCGGTGTGCTTTTCCAGGGTCGCCTCGTCCATATACAGGGTGCGATTGAGTTCAATTTGCAGGCATTCCACGCCACCCGGCGGGTCGGCATAGGTTTCCAAGATGTCGGCACCGGCATAGGGATCGTTGATCGCCACGCTCAGGTTCAGGCTGCGTAAGGTTTCGACCACGAAGTCTGCCAGGGTTGGGCTGCAGCTTCGCCCGTCCAATGTGCCGATCACCACATCGGGACGTCGGCTCGCGCCGTCCGGTGTGGCCGTGTTGCCGACGGATTTCATGGCGTGCCAGTCCACATGCCAGATGCGGCCAAAGCGTTGGCGCCGCCCGTCGATGAGCGTCTGCAGGGCGTTGCGGAATGGTCGGTAATAGCCATCGATGCGCGCCTGCACTTCCGTCACGGTGAGCTTGCGGTCGTAGATGGCGAGGCCGGGTGTCACCAGACGTCGGATCAAACCGATGCCGAGGTCGCTTTTGGGGCCTGGCCGGAGGGGGCCCAGCCAGGGGGGGGCGAGCAGCTCCGGATCAATGTCGTCGATGCAGCGATCCACGTCGATGTAGGCGCGAGGGAAGAGGGCGACCAGGGTGACGATCCCCGCCTTGGCGGCGTCGGCGACCAGTTGATCGACGTGGGCGTCTTCGGCTTGGCGTAGGGCGGACAACGGCACAGCCACATTGAAATCGTCCGGATAATCGGTGCCGCTGTGGGGCACGCTGTAGACGATCGGTACGTCCTCCACGTCCGGGTCGAGGCGGAACAGCACACCCGGCACAATCATGCCGGCCGTTCCCGAGCGTAGGCGCACACAGCTTGAGCCAATTGCGACATCAAGCCTTGCAGGCGGTCAAAGCCGGGTCGTTTTTCCAGCGTCTCTTCGTCCATGTAGAGGTTACGTTTGATTTCAATCTGCAGGCTGTGCCGGCCGGTGCGCGGATTGGAATAGGCACGCACCAGTTCCACGCCCTTGTAGGGTTTGTTGACGCTGACGGAGCCGCCCAGGCGGGTCAGCGTCTCGGCAACGAAGCGCGTGAAGTTGGCGCCGCAGGTGGTGCCATCGCGGTCGCCCAAGTTGAATTCCGGCCGTTCCAAGCCGGGCCCCTCTGGCGATAGATCGTTGCTGAACGACGGCATGGAATGGCAGTTGATATGGTAGACGGTGCCGAATCGTGCATGTGTGTCGTCCAGCAGGCGGCGTAGGGCCGCGTGGTACGGTACGTAGTAGGTGTCGATGCGCGCTTGGACTTCGCGCGCCGACAGGCGGCGGTCGTAGATTGACCGATTGGTGTTGGATCTGCGCCAGATCAACCCCAGGCCACGGGCCGTCTTTTCGGACGGGGCGACCGGGCCCGGCCATGGGTCGGCCAGCAAATCCAAGTCCAAGTCCGCAAGGTTGCGGTTCGGGTCGATGTAGATGCGCGGAAATTGGGCCTTCAACAGCCAGGCACCATGGTGCGGCGCATCGGCGAACAACGCGTCAACATAGCTGTCTTCCGCCTTGCGCAGGACCGCCAGCGGCAGAACGCTGCCGAAATCAGCGGGATACATCGATCCGCTATGTGGCGAATCGAACACCACAGGGGTCACCGGTGCCTCTGGCGCGGCCATCGTCAAGACCCCAGGAATATCGTCCAAAGACATCGTTCATCCTGTCTGGTTCAGGTCATCCCATTCAAATGGCACGCCGACCAATGGGCCGGTGCAATCTCCTTCAGCACCGGCACGTCGCTCCGGCAGCGTGCCGTGGCGTGCGGGCAGCGCGGGTGGAAATGACAGCCCGGGGGAGGGGCAAGCGGCGACGGGATTTCCCCTTTAACAGGGGAGAAATCGGCATGCCGGCTTTCTAGGCGTGGTACTTCGCGCAACAAGGCCTGGGTGTACGGATGGTTAGGCCGGTCGAACAGCTCGTTGGTGGCCGCCACCTCGACCACCCGGCCCAAATACATGATCACCACACGGTCGCTGACGTGTTCAACAACACCCAGGTCGTGGCTGATGAACATATAGCTGAGGCCCAAATCGGCGCGGAGCTGCATAAACAAATTGAGGATCTGTGCCTGGATCGACACATCGAGGGCCGCGACGGCTTCATCGCAAACAATGAACTCCGGGTTGACCGCCAGGGCACGGGCGATGCCGATGCGCTGGCGCTGGCCGCCGGAAAACTGGTGCGGATAGCGGCGTTTAAAACTGGGGTCGAGACCACAGCGTTGCATGACTTGGTCGACGTAGTCGTTCAGTTCGCCGGCTCCGACCAATCGGTGCACCGACGGCGCCTCGCCGATGATATCCGCCACGCGCATGCGTGGGTTGAGTGAGGCGAACGGGTCCTGGAAGATCATTTGAATCTTCAGGTTCGCCTGCTGTGCTGTTTTTGTGTCCATGTGCGCCATGGACGTGCCGCGGTATAGAATCTCGCCATCGGAGGGTTTGAGGATACCGGCAACCATACGGCCCAGAGTCGACTTGCCGCACCCGGACTCGCCGACCAGCCCGGTCACCTCGCCATCTTGGATGGTGAGGTTCACGGCATCGACCGCCTGAACCACCTCTTCACGCACATCCGCGCCCAGGCGTTTGGCGATGCGTCCGGCCAAATCGAGTTTGATCACGAACCGCCGCGAAAGGTCGCGCAGCGCGAGATACGGTGGACGGCCGGGGGGAGAGGCCGGAGCCGCCACGTCGGACAGCGGAGAGTCGGAGGTGGTTGTCATCACGCAGCCTCCCGATCCGGCAAGGTCGGAAAGTAACAGCGGACGGCGCGGTCGGGTAGGGGCGTGGTGATCTCCGGTTCGGCGTGGCACGTGGCGTCGGCGCGCGGGCAGCGGGTACGGAACGCACACCCGCGTGGCAGTTTCAGCAGCGACGGCGTCATGCCCGGAATCTGCTGCAAGGGAGCGCCGCGCTTGTTGCGGCTGGGTACGGAGCCAATCAGGCCTTGCGTGTAGGGATGGGCGGGCTGGTCGAGCACACCGTCAATCGGCCCGCTTTCCACGATCCGCCCGGCGTACATGACGCAAATGCGGTCGGCCAGCCCGGCGACCACGGTCAGGTCGTGGGTAATCCAGATCAACGCCGTGCCGGTCTGGCGCAGCAGTTTTTGCATTTCGAACAGAATTTGGCCCTGGATGGTGACATCGAGCGCTGTCGTTGGTTCATCGGCGATGATCAGGTCTGGCTTGTTTATCAGGGCGATGGCGATGGCGACGCGCTGGCGCATGCCGCCGGAAAACTGGTGTGGATACGCCTTGAGGCGTTCGTCGGGGGATGGGATACCAACCATGCCCAGGGTGTCGCGGGCCCGCTCGCGCGCCGTTGCCCAGTCGACCGACTCGTGCGCGCGCACCGCTTCGATCATCTGCGTGTCGATGCGCAGGACCGGGTTGAGGGTCATCATCGGATCTTGAAAGATCATGGCGATGCGGGCACCGCGCAGGCTGCGCAGGCGTGCCGGGGGCAACGTCGCCAAGTCTTCGCCTTTGAACAGGATGCGGCCGTCGGTAATCCGCCCGGGTGGGTCGACCAGGCCCAGGATGGAAAAGCCGGTCACCGTCTTGCCCGACCCCGACTCACCGACCAGGCCGAGCACCTGTCCCCGGTCGACGGTGAAACTCACGTCGTCCACCGCTTTGATGACACCGGCCTTGGTGAAGAAATGCGTTCGAAGGTTCTCGACCTGGAGCGTCGGTGGCGGTGCGCTCATTTCTGCAGCCTCGGGTTCAGGACATCGCGCAACTGATCGCCGACCAGATTAATGCTGACAATGGTCAGCAGGAGCACTAATCCGGGGAAGAAGCTGATCCAGTAGTCCCCGCTCAGCATGTAGTCGAAGCCGTTCTTTATCAGCAGGCCGAGGGACGGCTCGGTGATCGGCAGGCCAACGCCGAGGAACGACAAGGTGGCCTCCAGGGAGATCGCGTGCGCCACCTGCACGGTGCCGACCACGATGAGCGGCGGCACACAATTGGGCATCAGGTGGCGAAAGACGATGCGCGGGTGCGACAAGGCCAGGCACGTGGCTGCCTGGATATACTCCTTGCTGCGCTCCACCAGGGCGGTGGCACGCACCGTGCGCGCATAGTAGGCCCATTGCACCGCCACGAGCGCGATCACGATTTTCTCCACGCCTTGGCCCATAATTGCGACCAGAATGAGTGCGATCAGAATGGCCGGGAAACTGAGCTGCAGATCAACGACGCGCATGATCAGCGTGTCGGTCCAGCCGCCAAAATAAGCGGCCATCAAGCCGAAGCCGCCGCCGATCAACAGGGCGATGAGCGTACTGGCGGCGCCGACGGTCAGGCTGGTGCGCAGGCCATAGATGATGCCACTCAGCATATCACGACCTTGGTCGTCGGTACCCAGATAGTAGGTCATCGCGAAGCCTTCGCTCAGCGGCGGTAGGCGACCATCCATGATGTCGAGCTGCATCAGGTCATAGGGGTCCTGCGGCGTGATCCAGGGTGCGAACACGGCGGCCATGATCAGGGCAAGGAACAGCACGAGGCCGAACAAGGCCAGCTTGCTCTCGCAAAAATCTGAGACGAAACGCTGCAGTGGCGTTGGCGGTGCGGCTGCGGCCGGTGTTTCCGGTACGGTGAGCGGGTCGAGCGCCTGCGTGGTCATGCTTTGGCTTCTCCCAGGCGTACGCGCGGGTCCAGCAAGGAGTACAGGATGTCCACGACCAGGTTGATGAGAATGAACATGAACACCGTCAACATCAGATACGCGACCACGATCGGACGGTCCAAAAGCGCGATACTGTCGATCAGCAGTTTGCCGATGCCGGGCCAGGCGAAAACAGTTTCGGTGACCACGGCGAAGGCAATCACACTGCCCAGCTCCAACCCCAGGATGGTGACCACCGGGATCAGAATGTTCTTGAGCACGTGCACGCCGATGACCCGGCTTTCCGACAAGCCTTTGGCGCGGGCAAATTTGACGTAGTCTTGCAGCAAGACCTCGCGCGTGCCGGCCCGAGTCAGTCGGATCACCAATGACATTTTGAACAAGGCCAGGTTCAGCGCCGGCAGAAACAGATGACTGATGCCGTCGGGGGTTAGAAAACTCACCGGAACGCCGAACACGTCGACAGTATCGCCGCGTCCGGATGCTGGCAGCCAGCCCAGATACACGGCAAACACCATGATCAGCATCAGCCCGACCCAGAAGGTTGGCAGGCTGAAACCGAGAATCGAGCCGGCCATGATGCCCTTGCCGAGACGGCTGTGCGGTTTCAAACCGGCGATCAGGCCAGCGGGGATCCCAATCAGGATAGCGAGAAACATCGCGCCCGCAGCCAGTTCCAGCGTGGCCGGCAGGCGTTGCAGAATGATCGTCAGTGCGGGTTCATTATGCACGAAGGAATGGCCGAGATCACCCTGTAGGGCGCCGGACAGGAAACGGAAGTACTGTTCCCACAGCGATCGGTCCAGGCCAAGGCGCGCCACCGCGGCCTCCCGCTCGGCGATGTCCGCCTCCGGGTTGATCAGAATATCGATCGGGTTGCCGATGGCATAGACACCGACGAACACGATCACCGACATGATCAGCAGAACCACCACGCTCTGCATCAGGCGGCGGATCAAAACCACCAGCATGGTCACGCCCCATAAAGGCCAAAGAACCGCAGCCGGCCCTCTGCAATCCCCCTGCCAGTCCCTCGATCAACCTGGACACGCTGGCAAAGGGGGGACGGCAAGGGCGCAAGGCACAGGCCCCTTTCCAACCCGGAAAGGGGCCGCACGCAGGACATTGGTCGATGTCGCTGTCAGTCGACCGACCGGATGTCCATGGCAATGGTGTACTGGTCGGCCCGGGGCGTGTACGTCAAGTTTACCCGGTGCGCCCAAGGGGTCACCTCGTAGTGCAAGGGCAGGATGGCGTAGTCTTCCATGGCCATGCGGCTGGCTGCCTGCAGGATGGCGGCGCGTTCGGCGTCGTCGACCGTGGCCAGGGCCTTCAGCACCATCTCATCGAAGTCGGGGTTAGAGTATCGGCCCCGGTTCGTGCCGCCCAGTCCGCGGTCCCGGTCACGGGTGGCGACCAGCGCGCGCAGTGGCGACGACATTTCGCCGGTGCCGGCACCCCAGCCGGCCAGATAGACCGAGAATTCGTATTTGTTGCGACGCGAGAAGAACACGCTTGCCGTCGTGGCGTCGATGGTGGTGCGGATGCCGATCCGCGTGAAGAACTGTGCCACCGCCTGCGCCACGCGCGCATCGTTGATATAGCGGTCGTTCGGAGTGCCGACCACCAGGCTGAACCCATCCGCATAGCCGGCTTCGGCCAGGAGTGCCTTGGCAGCATCCGGATCGTAGACGGTCGGTTGCGCATCCGCATTGGCGCCAAAGAAGCTGGGTGGCAGCAGTTCGCCGGCCGGAACGGCGATACCACCCATGATGCGGTCAACAATCGCTTGGCGGTCGATCGACTTGGACAAAGCTTCCCGCACGCGCTTATCGTGGAAAGGATTCTTTTCGCAGGCGCGTTCGGCACAGGCCCCTTCGCCTTCAAATGGCGTTTCCGGTTCACCGGTGCCGGTCACGCCGGGCGTGGCTGGGCCGAACTGATCAATGTGCAGATAAATGACCCGGTTCGACAGGCCGGCAGAGATTGCCACGGCGTCATCCGTCTCGAGGCGTGGCAAGTCCTGCGTCGGCGGATTGTTGATGAAGTCGACGTCACCGGCCAGCAGGGCAGCCACGCGTGCGGCATCGTTGGTGATCGGCTTGAAGGTGACCGTCTCCCATTCGACGTCCCACTTGTAGTGGTCGGGGTTGCGCGCCAGCACCAGCCGGTCGCCAGGGACGAATTCGACGAAGCGGAACGGGCCCGTACCGATGGTCGAACTGCCGTCGTTGAAAGAAGCCGTCCGGGGCCAGCTTTCGACGCCGTCGCAGCCGTTCCGGTCATAGGTCAACGGCTCGCTCACACCGTTGCTTTCGGCCGACAGAATGCCCCAGGTCGCCAGCTCATTCGGCAGAAGCGGGTAGGGCACGTCGGTGTGAATGACCAGGGTATGCGGATCGGGCACCTCGATGGCGGCGATCGCTTTGGTATAAATGACAAAAGACGAAGGACTGTTCGGCACATTCGGGATGCGGCAGGCGGTGTAGATCACATCATAGGCGTCGAATTCGCTGCCGTCGTGGAACGTGACACCCTGGCGCAGCTTGAACTCCCAAGTCGTGTTCGAGGTCGGTGTCCATGCGGTGGCGAGCCACGGCGACAGCCGCTGCGCCTCGTCTTGCCACACCAGGGACTCGAACATGTGGCGCCGGATTTCGTTGTTGGGCCCCAGATTATGGTAGTGCGGATCAATGGAACTCGGCTCGGCGGCGACGCCGATGGTGAGATCGGCAGCCGCCGCTTGGCCGGCCAGCAGGGCTGTGGCCAGCGCGCCCATCAGCAGCTTGGTTGTTTTCATGACGATGCAATCCCTTCTCGCGTCCTGATCGCTTGCGCTTCCCCCGGGGGTGGCGGTGGTGTTGGGTACCGGGGATAACCCGTGCACAGTTCTTCTTGACACCGCCACGAAGACCGCACGATGGCGAAGGCCCGAGGGAAAAGCAACCGGCATACGGCGGCGGTGACCCCAGCGAATGGATTAACCATTTGTGGTAGGGGGCATAGGCAGGACCCTTCGGCCTTTGTGGGCTTGCCAACTGACGAGTGGTCATTACATTGTCTTTGGCCCGCACCTGGGAGGCTTCCATGCGTTGTTTGGTATTGTTCAGCTTTGCACTGCTACTCATTGCACAATCCGCCACCGCTCTTGCTGAACCGGTCGTGTTGTGCCGATGTATCAATAAAGGGCAAGAACACTCAGTTTTCTTGAAGCAGGATGGTGTGAGAAGTTATGCCACAGCTTTTCAGAACATTCATTGCTATCTGACCACAGGGCGCGACTATGTTTGGTGTGTCAACGCCTTAACGGCTGGCGCCCGATCGATTTCCAGCCGTATGCAGCCGGTGGGTGAGCATTTTAGGCTCAGCATGTGTTTGGCCTTTGCCGAAGCGATGACCAACACGGATGCACGCCTGCGTGGTGCGACCGACTCATGGGCTTGTGAGTCATGACGTATGATCGGTCGTTCTGGTGCGGACGGCCATTTGCGTAAGGGTGCAAGCTCTGTTGAGTTGGAATTTCACATGGCCTCCATTGTTGGATTGTTTTCGGCTGCCTATTGTCTGGTGTAACCTTGTCACCCATTGGCAGTGCCGGGCGAGATCGGTCCAGGACGGTGACCCGCACGGGGACGTGGTCGGACTATACGCGGCCTCGTTGTTCTGCTTTTGGTCCTTGGGCTCCCACGTCTGGTCTACAGCAGCCTGGTTTGCGCCGGGCGTCTGTCAGCCTTCGGCGAAGCGCCTAGCAAGGCTGCGAACGCCCTACACCTGACCATTCAGCGGTGAGAGTGTCGGCAGCGGCGTTGGGCCCGGCGCGGTGGCGTTGTGGTGCAGAGAGCGAAAATGGGGGCTGTTCTCGGCCCGCCTCGACGGTTATTGTCGACAATCATATACAACTTTGTACCCCGGTTTGCTGCACCGTCTCCATGACCGATCCTGATCGTCCATATAGCCTCGCCATGCTTGAGCGGCTGGTTGCGTTCGATACCACCAGCCACAAGAGCAATCTGCCGCTGATCGAGTTCGTGCGCGCGCATCTGTCCGCACACGGTGTGGACAGCCTTTTGGTGCATGATGCGCGTGGCCAGAAAGCCAATCTCTATGCCACCATCGGGCCGAAGGATCGACCGGGTGTGCTGCTGTCCGGGCACACCGACGTGGTTCCGGCCGAACCGGCCGATTGGCGGACGGATCCATTCGTCGCAGCCGTGCGCGACGGTCGGGTATACGGCCGCGGGACCACGGACATGAAGGCATTTTGTGCCGTCATGCTCGCCACGGTGCCGCGTTTCCTCGCGGCGGACCTGAGGGCACCGGTGCATCTGGCGCTTTCCTACGACGAGGAGGTGGGGTGCGTCGGCGTGCGCGGTCTGATCGAGGCCATCCACAGCTTGCCTGTACAGCCGGCTCTCGGCATCGTGGGTGAACCAACCGGTATGCAAGTGATCGTGGCCCATAAGGGCAAACGCTGCTACCAGGCCGTGGTGCGCGGCCGTCGCGGTCATTCGAGCTTGGCGCCGCGGGCGGTGAATGCGGTGGAGTACGCTGCCGAGCTTATTTGCCACATCCGGCGGCTCGGCCAAAAGGCTGCCACCGAAGGGCCGTTCGACGACGGATTCGACGTGGGCCATACAACCTTCCACACTGGAGTTGTGGAAGGTGGTCTGGCGCTCAATGTCGTCCCTGGGGACTGCCGGGTCGAATTCGAGTTCCGGCAAATGCCCGGCACGGATGCTGATGCCATGGAGGCGCAGATCATCGATTATGTGCGGACCGTGCTGGAACCGGAGATGCGGGCGATTGCGCCGGAGACGGGGATCCTCATCCAACGGATCGCGGAATACCCACCCATGGCCACAGCGCCCGATGCTGATGTGGTTGGCTTCGCCAAGTATCTGGCTGAGCGCAACGACCACGCCAAAGTGGCGTTCGGGACGGAGGGTGGGTTGTTCCAGCGCGATGGCGGCATTCCGACGGTTGTGTGCGGCCCTGGATACATCGACCAGGCGCATACAGTCGACGAGTTCATCGACCTCGAGCAGGTGACCGCCTGCGAGACGTTCATGGCGCGACTGATCGACCGGTTGACTTGCGAACCTCCCCTCGGGCGCGCCACTTGACGGCGATCCGCCGAGGCCATTTCCAGCCCCTTTGCCAGATCGAAGGCCCTTGCTCGTGACTGCAGACCGCATCTTCAACGATTATCCTATTGATCTCAAGACGATCGATCTGACCCCGTACCGATCCGGCAACACGGGCGTGCCGTTCTGTACGCGTTTCATCGCAGCGGATTCGGGACCGCACGTGATGCTTCTGGCACTCGTGCACGGAAACGAGCTGTGTGGTGCGCACGCCCTGGACTTTCTGTTTCGCCACGGTGTGCGACCAATGCGCGGTACGCTTACGCTTGCTTTCGCGAACACCGATGCTTATGAAGCGTTCGATCCGAACGACCCGAACGGCTCTCGCTTTGTCGACGAGGACATGAACCGTGTGTGGTCGCCGGAGGTGCTGGACGGCGACCGGGTTTCCGTGGAATTGCGCCGGGCCCGGGAACTCCGGCCATTGATCGACACGGTCGATTACCTTTTGGATATCCATTCCATGTCCCATCGCTGTCCGCCACTCATGATGTGCGGACCTCTGGACAAAGGGCGGTCGCTTGCTCGTGCCCTCGGCACTCCCGAGCGAATTGTCAGCGATGCCGGCCATGCCGCTGGCCGACGTCTCCGTGACTACGGGGCGTTCGCCGATCCGGCCAGCCCGCGCAACGCGTTGCTGATTGAGTGCGGACAGCATTGGGAACGAACCGCTGCCCGTGTCGCGATCGAAGGTGCGCTTCGCTTTCTCAACCATTTCGGCCTTGTCGATCCGGCCTTCATGACCGCCCATTTGCCGGCCGATCCGCTGCCACCGCAGATGTTGATCGAGGTCACGGACGCCGTCACCATCGAAACCAACGCATTTGCCTTCGAGCAGCCACTCATCGGTATGGAGGAGATCCCGACGGCTGGTACGATCATTGCTTGGGATGGTGACCGGGCTGTCCGAACTCCGTACGATCGTTGCGTGTTGATCATGCCATCGAAACGGCTCCGTCGAGGTCAGACCGCGGTGCGGCTCGGTCGGCATGTGTGAGGGGGTGGCAACGGTTTCCAGGCGCCGGATCTATGGACGAACGATCGGCGCGTGAAACGGACCTCCGGTCCGCGGGGGCAAGGCCAGCGGCCTCTGGGACCGATGGTGCGCAATTCAGTCGCAACCGCACCGTTCGGTTTGACGTTGTATTTGTTGTCACGATTTCGGCAGCGGTCGGACTAGGACTGATCACCTATTGGCTGCACGGCAGTGGGCGGGTGGCCGAGATCCTCTCCCACGAAGCCTTATTCATCCTGCGCATCGCTCCGCTGACCTTGGCTGGCATCTTGCTCGGGGCCTTGGCCCGGCGGCTCCTACCGGTTGGTTTGATCGGCCGTTGGCTGGGTCGTGGCTCGGGATTGCGAGGTCTTGGATTGGCCACGACGGTGGGTGCCTTGACGCCGGGAGGGCCGTTCGCGTCCCTCCCGGTGGTGGTGGCGCTGCAGCGGGCGGGTGCTGATGCCGGCGCTTTGGTGGCCTTCGTCACGGCATGGTCCATGCTCGGCGTCTATCGTGTCCTGGTCTGGGAAGTGCCGGTGCTCGGGTTGGATTTTGCGGTACCGCGTTTCTTCGTCTCGCTGCCGCTACCGATCTTGGCCGGATTGCTGGCACGCAGCTTGGTGCATTGGTTGCCTCTTGAGCCGGGCAAGCGCTGATGCTGGCTGGCTATGTGATCCTGGGCGGCATCGTGTTGGCATTGACCGTTGTGGTGATGCGGTGTCAGCCGGCAGCGATGCCGGCAGTCCTTCGGGAAGCTTTGAGTGAGGCTGCGACCGTTGTGCCGCGCATGGCATTTGCCATCGTGCTGGCCGGTTTCCTTGCCAATCTGCTACCTTCGGACGGGATCGCTGCCCATCTCGGACCGGAGTCGGGCTGGCTCGGATTGGTGCTGGCTGCTGTGGCCGGCGCGGTGACGCCCGGGGGGCCGATGATGGCGTTCCCGATTGCCGTAGCGTTTGAACGCTTCGGTGTCGGGTTTGCTCATCTCGTCGCCTACATCGCCGGGTGGTCGGTGCTCGGGCTCATGCGGGTTCTCGTCTTTGAGCTCCCCATCCTCGGTGGACGCTTGACAGCCTTGCGCTGGTTGTCGAGTCTGGCGCTGCCACTTCTGGCTGGCTTGGCCGCTGGGCTTCTGGCCAGCCGTTGACCGTTCGGCTTCAGGCCTGAACGCAGCGGGTCCTGATGCTTGCTCGCCGGTGGCCCTACGCCTGCGTGCTTACGCCCGTTGATCAGCTTGTCGAAATGCCCACCTAACAAGAAACTAACAAGAAACTAAGCTTGGCGTGTCCAAATATAGTAGCAAAAGCAAACTTCGCTGCTATATATGCGCTCGGAAAACTGGACTGTTTCATCCCCGGTGGGTCGGTCG
>JANQJV010000008.1 GCA_028281465.1 Azospirillaceae bacterium
TTCGCCGATCTTCTTCGAGTTCTGGATCATCGCTCAACATCTGCCTCAAACCTCATACAACTGCACTATATCTTGAGCATACCGGAAGATCCACAAAAAATGGGGGGATTCCTGAGCCCTTCGCCTGCCAGGCATCCCATCAAAAGGGCGCAGCCTCGAAAACGCGGCAAGTCATTGAAAAGCCCCATAGGACACAGCCTGCGCCCTAACGCCCGAAGGTCGCTGGTTCCGGAGAAAAAGCGCCGAGAGAGAAGAAAATCGGCCCTTCGGCGGGCCTCCCAAGGGCGCAGCTATTGCTAAAAATCGCGCGGTTCCTGGGGATTTCCGCGGCTATGCACGGGTCGGAGAATTCTATTCTTGGGAATACTGGCGGAGGGAAAGGGAGCGTTCTCGAACCATTATCCGACTTGGCGGTGTGGCTATTGGAGGACGATTCCGACAGCTGATTGGTAGGCGGAGGGGATGATCCCGAAACCAGGGAGATGGAAGATCAAGGGTTTACCAAATCGACCGGCGGGCGGAAGAAATGGCCGAAAGATCTCCGAGGGAAATCGGCTTCGGGTGGAGATGATCCGCATCCCCGCCGGGTGGCGGAGGGGATGCGGAAACCTGGCGGTCATTGCGGGCGGTCGTCGCTAAAGACGTCATCCAAGGTGGCGGCGTCGACGAAGCGTTCGCTCCACTCGTCCAGTTGGTCGATGCCCGCACCTCGGACGCGCTCGACGGCGGCAGCGGGTACCTCGCCGAACTTCCGGCGGAATTGGCGGAGCAGCATCTCGGCGCGGCCCTCGACACGGCCCTTCATCTCGCCCTCAGCGCGGCCCTCGGCCGCCCCCTCAGCCTTCCACTTCTTGATCCACCGTTCGCCCTGGGTTGCCAACATGGTTCTGATCTCCATCATCTCCGCCGGGATCGCCACCGGCGGCACGGTCGGGCCCAGCCCACGGACCGCTTGCCGAACCAGTTCGGTAAACAGCGCCCTCAGCTCAGCATAATCTGGATGACTGCGAAACCAGCCAATCACCTCGTCGATCAGCGCCACCAGGGCCTTCGGATATTCCTGCCCCTGCTCGAGCCGGAACAACAGGGCTGCCAAGTTATCCCGCTGCGCTTCAGCCGCGCGCCCCATGCTCCCCATGTCGAGGAGATAATAGCGGGCCTGCGGCTGCCAAGGCCAGAGCGGCGATGTTGGCGAGACCGCAAGCACCTCCTCGGTCCGCGTTGGCGCCGACCACCGATCATCGCCGTTGTAAAGCACAAGCAACAGAAGCGGAGGCAGCCGGTCACCGCCGCGCAGCTCCCTTTCATCGATCAGACTTTGCCAGAGCAGCCCCTGGTAGACTTGCGTGCGCACCACCATCCACCGGTCGACATCTGACTGGAACTCGAACAGCAGGTAGAGGATCAAATCGAGACCGTCGGCGGTGGGAATCCGCCAGATCACATCGCCCTCGCGGCGCTCACCTTTCCGGGCATGAAACTTGGCCGAAACCCGCTCCATCCTGTCAAAATCGACGCCAACCGACAGTGCCTCTGGGACAAAGGCGCGCACCAACTGCTCGACCATGATCGGGTGACCGAACAGCCGGTGGTAAAGGGAATCCGAGTCCGACATCGACGGGAGGCCCGAGCACAGCGCAAGTCCATAACGCGAGTTGATCCCATCGCCCGCGCCGGTGCAAGCACGGGATGACCCGCAGACGCACCCGTCGCCTGGCAGCCACCGCCAGTCATCAGACCGGTCAAAACGTGATGGGACGCGACGCCACTGAGGACGACGGATAAGTGCGTGGTTCTCAACGCCACCAACCTCAGAAGCTGACCGCCAAGAACCACATGATTGCCCGCTCCAATGGCGGCACCGAGCCCTGGGCGGTGATCGAGTCGCTCTTTGCCACGTCGAAATTGAACGGGGGTGAGTTGTTCGGATGGCTCATGGACGTGCTCGAACGCGTCGTCTCCGGCGGCGACAGTACGCGGTGAATACTCCCCATAAGTGCCAAACGAAAACGCCCAGTTTCGCTGACCAGCGAGCCCCAAGCGCCTCGCGGCCACCGCTCAACCTAAATCCGGCAGTTGGACTATGATTTGAAGACGTTGGGTGGGGTTTCTTCAACCTGCCGTTGCTGCTTTCTGCATTGTCAACCACGGTGGTGGTAGCAGGCGCCGGCCCTTCAGATACCTGATCAGAGCCTCACTCAGGATTTGGTACCACTTTGCGATGGAGGTCAACTGCTCCGCACTTTGCCGAACACGCATCAAAGTGGCTGCAATTTTTGTAAAGAGTTTTCGCATGGTTTCAACGCGGCCGTGTAGGCTTGTAATTTTTGGCCTCTTCTGCCCAGCATGGCGTGTTTGTCGCCCTACCGCATGGAGAAGCAACGGTCTAGTGGCTTGACATCTATCAGTTTTATGATGCCCCCATAATGGCGGCAAAGGCAGGCAGCAAGTCAGGATTTTCGATACCTCTGGTGAACCAGGATGTTCGGCTCCGGGCAACCTTTTTGGGCTGGTGGTGTGGACTTTTTTTCGCCGGTTTTAGGATTGTTTTCTTCGTCCCATTGGCCAGTGGACACCGCCCAGTAAAGAGCGAGTGCCATCACGAGGATGAGGCGCTCAAGCCGGTCAGTGTAGTGTATCTGAGTGTTGTTGATGCCGAAGCCGCGTGATTTGAAATCGGAAAACATGGGTTCGATGCCCCAACGGTCGCTATAGTCGAGAGTTTTCAGATATCCTGGTTTCTCTGACATGGCGATGATCCATGGTTCTGAATGCCCCGGGTCTTGGATGATTCCGATGTTCGTGCACGCCCGCTTTGCTGTTAGCTCCACCGTCTCCAGGTAGAAAGTCTCATCTTTCGCACAATTGCCCGTGGTTGTTTTTTCCAATCCATCAAGGACGATAAGATTGCTCTTCAATCTAAGTCGGTAATCCCAACTCCGTTCTTGGCATCATCCGATCAACTCGGCGGTTCCGTAGAAACGGTCACCAAGCAGGCGGACCTTGGCTCCCGCAGGAATCCACGGCAACACGGCTTCCAAGAGCGCTTTCTGAGTGCCGAACCCAATTGACCCTCCAGTCTCCTCTGCCCGCCAAGCCAGCGGTAGTGCCCGTTCTCCGAAGCCCAATGCCAGCATCAATACCTGGTGCCGATCAGAAATCTTCGATTGGTCTATAATAAGATCAATAGAACCGCCGGCAACCGCTGCACGGTCCATGACCTCCTGGGCATACGGTGCCATCACCTCGTCACAGTCGACGTGATCGTTACTCAGAAACCGAGTAATCCACTGACAACGCATGTCGGTTCGGTCGGCATCCCGCGGCAGGCCGGCCGCCAATTCAACGAGATTCGCCGTTCGCACGTCCAGCATTGTCGATACCAGAAGCGCCAAATTCCGACGCTGAGTGACACGCTGCTTCGGCAGCCGCAGCTTGAGGTCAGCTTCGATGCTCTGTGCTACTTCTGTAATACCGTCCATATCGTGTGTCCATCATCCGCCGAGGGCGGAATCCTTGAATCACACGCTGATTCTCTGCGTCAACTGGCCAATCGCTCAAACTGATAGATGTTCAGCTTTGTAATTTGAGAAAGCAGTCATGTGTAACTCGGAGGGAAGTGTTTGCATCAGTCGATGAATTTTGGTGCTCATGATCTAGCCCGGGTTCGCGGTCGCTAGGTAGACGGGCTGATTTTCGGTGTTTTTTCAGCCGTTTATTGAGTGCGGGTTCTGGGCGTGTGCCTATGCTTGCTGGGTCTCGTGCCCGGCTTGGGAGACCGATAGGATTAGCTTAGGTGTTGATATACGGAGCGTTTTGAGGATTTTCTCGAGCGCTGTGCCGATTTTCGTGCGCTGAACAATAGTCCTGTTTTCGCTGGTATAGCGGACGGCCTTGAGGCCGATCA
>JANQJV010000028.1 GCA_028281465.1 Azospirillaceae bacterium
CTTTCCCGTTCGTTTTCGCCCCGTTCGTCTACGCAGGGTGTGGCGATCGACCGGCACGGTCTTCCGGGCATCGAAGGCCCTGGGGCAGATCGCCACACCATCCGAGCGCCCGCAACACCGAACCCGGAGCGCCGGCATCCTTGCCGGCTGGACCGCCGGCTTCCAGCCGGCCCGAGACACGCCCAGCGGCCGGCCGCCAAGATGGCGGCGGTCCAGCCGGCACGGATGCCGGCGCTCCGAAAGCCGTTGGCGCCGTTTCCGACTTGTGTGAACAAACACCGCAGCACCCAAAGTGGGAGAGGGTGGCCGCGCAACTGCCGGGTAAGGGTCTGTCGGCCGGCGCGGCAGCCTTGACCGGACTGGGCTTGACCGGGCTCGATGGACCTCAGGCAAAAGCGAAAGCCCCGGGCGTGGAGGCGGATGCCCGGGGGAGCCGCATCGCGGAAGGCCGACCGCGCGGCCCTTCCTACGAGCCACCGTGCTACCCGGGCTGACCCAACGACAGCGGCGATGCCGGCAGCATGGAAAGCGACAAGACAAAGCCATTCCTGGCCTCGCAAGCAGAGGGAAATTACGAAATCAGATATCCATGATAGTGACTCCATTGTGTATTCATCTTTTCTTGATTCAATTGCCTGTTCGTAACAGTATCTACATGTCTCAGTAATTGTACATGGTATGAACTCTGATGTGCGGTCGGCGATGGCTAACCGGTGACATGAAAGGAAATCCATTATGAAGAAACAGCTTGTCGTGCTCCTGGGCACCAGCACGCTCGCCGTGGCAGGCAGCGCCATTGCACAAAACCTGATCACGCCGGTCTCCATGCCCTCCGGCCAGGGTTTCCCGGCAAACCCGGCCGTGATCGAGACATGGGTCGCGGCGAATGACGTCGCGGCGATGCGCCAGCATGGCTGGTTGATCTGGTCGCTCATGACGAGCGGCAGCGGACAGGTCTACAACAATCAGGAATTGCCGATCTGGGAAACCTGGTTTGGCTCGAACGAGGTTTTCGGACCCGATACTCCCAATATCGGCGCCAGAGCTCTAAAACGAGAGTTTATCTCACCAGTTCAGTTTCATCACGAAAGAGTGCTGGCGGGCGATGCCGCGACGACGGACCCTGCCGATGACGATGCCGTGGTCGCGTTCAACAAGTTCGATCCGTTGTCCTCTGGCTTCATCATGGGGACGCACCCGGGCCCCGGCGGACAGTACGCCTACAACAGCGCCAGTGATCTCCAGGATCTGAACAGTAGCTGGCCCGCATCGACACCGGTTGAGGATCGGGCCATTGCCGACTTCCCGACCGGTGCGATCGAACTGAAACCGACGATGATGGGCGTCAAAGCACAGAACCTGACGCCACTTCCGATTTGGCCCGGGTCCGACTACACCGCGCTTGGCACAAACAATCCGACGCCCTCGACCTGGACCACCTGTATTCTGATCGATCCAGCGGGAACCGGCAACACGGTGACCCAGGCGACAGGAACACAGATTGCCGACAAGGTCGATATCCCCAATCAATCCTGTGAAAATTACCTGTACGGGCCAATCACACTGCTCTACCATTTTGAGATGACGGCGCAGGAAGCCGAAGATCTTCAAAATGAGCAGCCGCTTGTGCAGGGCCAGACCTTCGAGGCTGGCGACTATGCTGCGCTGGTGGCCATCCATGTGTCCGCGCGGGAAGTCCCCAACTGGACCTGGCAGAGCTTCTACTGGCAACCGGGTGCCGATACGACCGGCCAATTCCCTGGGTCCAAGGCCGATCAACCGACCGGCCTCGCACAACCCTGGTCCAACTATGCCATGTGCACGGCCTACAATCAGACGCAAGGCGTCGAGCCGGGCGCACCGATGACCGTCTGTTTCAATCCCTATCTTGAGACGTCGCCCGGCATCCCCGATGGCATCCAATCGAACTGCATGAGCTGCCATGGCACTGCCGTGGTTGGCGGCAACCCGCATTATCCCCCCAATTACGATCAGCCGATCACATTCTTCACCGATCCGAACTACTACAGCAATGAGACAACTCGAACCGACTTCTCTTGGGCGATCGCCGATAGCAACTAATACCAACGGCGCAATCTGTTGAGTTGATATGTTGCTCGATGACCGGCGACTTGCCCCTCTCCCGTCCGGCCGGCAGATGACCAGGAGGATGCGGAGCGGCTCGTCCT
>JANQJV010000178.1 GCA_028281465.1 Azospirillaceae bacterium
GACTGCCGGGACAGATCATCGGCGGCCGTCAGGACGTGGCTCGCGCTGGTGCCCGCCTGTTCCGAGGCTTGCCGGACACCGCCGACCGATGACGAAACCTGCCGGGTGCCGGCCGCGGCCTCCTGGGTGTTCCGCCCGATCTCCGCCACCGCCGCGTGCTGCTGTTCGATGGCCGCCGCGACCGAGGCCGAGATCTCCCGGATCTTGCCGATCTTGTCGTTGATGTTGGCGATGGTGGTCACGGCACTGCCAGTCTGGTCCTGAACCTCCCTGATCTGCGCCGCGATGTCCTCGGTGGCCTTGGCCGTCTGGGTGGCCAGCGACTTGACCTCGTTGGCCACCACGGCAAAGCCCTTGCCCGCGTCGCCGGCGCGCGCCGCCTCGATGGTGGCGTTCAGCGCCAGCAGGTTGGTCTGTTCGGCGATGCTGGTGATCAGGTTGACCACGGTGCCGATGGAGTCGACCTTTTCGGCCAGTCCCTTGATCTCGGTGTCGCTGGCCAGGGCCGCGGCGACGGCTTCGTCGGCGGCGCCGGTTTGCGCGTTCATCTGGCGGCTGATCTCGGTGATCGAGCCGCCCAGCTGCTCGGTGGCGGCGGCCACGGTCTGAACGTTCGCCGAGGCCTGTTCGGCGGCCGAGGCGACCGTGCCGGCCTGGCTGCTGGTGTCCTCGGCGATGCTGGACATGGACCGGGCCGTTGATTGCAGTTCGGTTGCCGCCGCCGACACGGACTTGATGACCTCCCCGACGCGGCTCTGGAAGACGTCCGCCAGTCGATGCATCGCGGTCCGCTTATCCTCTTCCGCGCGTCTCTTGGTTTCGGCCTGTTCGGCCTGCATTGCTTCCATGCGGACGGCGTTGTCCTTGAAGACCTGGACGGTCTGGCTCATGGCGCCGATTTCGTCGCCACGCTCCATGCCGGGCACGTCGACATGCAGGTCATTCCTGGCGAGCCTCTTCATCGCCTCGGTCAGACGATCGATCGGCCGGGTGATGCTGCGGGTGATCCCCCAGGCCGTGACGATGGCCATCACCACGACCAGTCCAAGCAACCCATACATTTGCCAGGTGACCGTGTCGCGTACCGTGACCGAGTTCCGCATGAAGGACCCGGCCTTTCCCTGGGCGAAGTCGATCAGCGCCGTCATGCGGTCGTCGATCAGGGCAACATGCCGGGCGCCGCGCCCGCGCGTGATGTCGGCCGCCGCCTGCCGGTCGCCGGCGCGCATCAAGGTGATCACCTCGTCGCGGATCGCGCGCCACTCCTTGATGGCCTGCTCGGCGTCGTCGACCATGCGCTTATCCCCAAGGAACCTGTCGTGCAGGATGACGAACTGGTCGAACACGGCCTTTTCCAGGCGGTCGACCTCGGCGCTGGCGGCATCGATGCCGGCCGCGTCGGCGGCCAGGGCGACATCCTTCATGCCGCGGTGCATGGCGATGATGTCGGCATTGGCGGCCAGCACGGCGTTGCTGACGGCGAAAGGATGGCGATAGAGCCGCGCGGTGAGATCCGAAAGGGTGTGCATGCTGGCCTGGGCGATCAGACCGATAAGGATGCTCAGGGCGATCAGGGCCGCGAAGCCGACGGCCATGCGAGTACCAATGCTGACCCTCGAAAACATCGCGGTTGGTTTTCTTGCGATTTCATGCGTTGTCATTTTGTTCTATCCCATGGGAAACGACTTACCCCTCCGCCCCCTTGCTGATGTCCATTCTCTGGCATTTGACTATGGCAAGTCCCCGTTAACAAACCGTTATGAAAGCAGGCGGCGGCGTGGCCACACGCCTTGGGCGGACGCGCCAAATAGCTGGAAACACAGGAGTCCTGTCGGATGGAAGGCGCCCCGGGCGGTGCCACCCGACCTCGTCGGCGCGGGATCTGCCGTCGGGCATGTCCCGCGCCGACAACGGCGCCGACTGCCGGGACAGATCATCGGCGGCCGTCAGGACGTGGCTCGCGCTGGTGCCCGCCTGTTCCGAGGCTTGCCGGACACCGCCGACCGATGACGAAACC
>JANQJV010000206.1 GCA_028281465.1 Azospirillaceae bacterium
GCTGGACCGCCGGCTTCCAGCCGGCCCGGACCACGCCCAGCGGCCGGCCGCCAAGATGGCGGCGGTCCAGCCGGCAGGGATGCCGGCGCTCCTCGTTCAACGCCGAAACCCAACGTGTCGTCAATGCGGGCCGTTGGTATGAGCACCGACGCTGGTGCGTGCCTCGATAGCGGTGGCGTAAACCGTGATGAACACCTCTTCATATGTGAGGGTCCGCCATAGGCGCTCGACGAACACATGGTCCATGCACCGCCCTTTGCCATCCATGCTGATCGGCATGCCCCGTGCCGACAGGACTCCAGTGACGGCCTCGCGAGTGAACTGGCTCTCTTGGTTGGTGTTGAAGGGGATGGATGCGCCGGTCCGCTTTATGCCTTCCAGCGAAGGTCCAGCGTGTACGGGAAGGCGGGATTGCGTTCCTCCGGTGGTACGGTCATAGGACCAGGGGTGTGGCCGATCGGGAAGAAACGGGCCAGCCGACGGCTCTCGGCTTCGTTGGCGTTGACCGGGAAGCGCTCGTAGTTGCGTCCACCCGGATGGGCGACGTGGTAGGTGCAGCCGCCGATCGAACGGCCCGACCAGGTGTCGACCAGATCGAACACCAGCGGTGTGTGCACCGGGATGGTCGGATGTAAGCAGGTTGGTGGTTGCCAGGCACGGTAGCGCACGCCGGCGACAGCTTCACCTTCCACCCCGGTCGGGTGTAGCAGGATCTGGCGGCCGTTGCACACCACCATGTGACGGGAGTCCGTGATGCCGGTGACGCGGAGCTGCAGGCGCTCCACGGAGCTGTCGACATAGCGCACGGCCCCACCAAGCCCTGGCTCTTCGCCCAGCACATGCCAGGGTTCCAGAGCCATACGCAGTTCCAGAGTGATGCCGCGTTGGGTGACGCGGCCATAGATTGGAAACCGGAAATTGAAATGCGGCTCGAACCAGGCGATTTCCATAGGCATGCCATGGTCGCCCATCTCCCGCAGCACGTCCTCCAGATCTTGGTGCAGGAACTGCGGCAGCATGAAGCGATCGTGCAGTTCAGTGCCCCAGCGCACCAGACGGTTCCGATAGGATGCCTCCCAGAAGCGGGCGATGAGCGCGCGCAGCAGTAGCTGCTGGGTCAGGCTCATCTGCGCGTGCGGCGGCATCTCGAAGGCGCGCAGCTCCACCAGGCCCTGACGTCCGCTGGCGCTGTCAGGGGAATACAGCTTGTCGATGCAAAACTCGGCGCGGTGGGTGTTGCCCTGTACGTCAGTCAGCACGTGGCGCAGGACCCGATCGATCAACCAAGGCGGGCAGTCGGGGCCGGCATTGTCGATCTGCTGGAAGGCGATTTCCAATTCGTAAAGCGTGTCGTGTCGGGCTTCGTCGATACGCGGCGCTTGGCAGGTCGGTCCGATGAACAGCCCCGAAAAGACGTAGGACAAGGACGGGTGGTTCTGCCAATACGTGATCAGGCTGCGGAGGAGATCGGGCCGGCGCAGGAAGGGACTGTCCGTCGCGGTCGGCCCGCCGACGACCACATGGTTGCCGCCGCCGGTACCGCTGTGCCGGCCGTCGAGCATGAACTTTTCGGTGCCGAGCCGGGTCTGCCGGGCGTCGTCGTATAAGGTCGTCGTGTTGTGCACCAATTCTCGCCAATCGAAGGCCGGATGGATGTTCACCTCGATCACACCCGGGTCCGGCGTGACCGCGAAATGGTTCAGCCGTGGGTCGCGTGGTGGCGGGTAGCCTTCTATCAGCACCGGCACCGCCAGGTCGACGGCGGTTTCTTCGATGGCAGCGAGCAGGGCCAGGTAGTCTTCCAGCGTGGCGAGCGGTGGCATGAAGATGTGGAGCCGACCGTGCCGCACCTCGGCGCACACGGCAGTGCGCACCACCCACCAGGCGGATTCTCCCTGGCCCGGCTGGCGTGTCTGCAGCTCGACCATGGCGGCGTGGGTTCGGCGGGCGGACGCTTCGCGTCCGCCTATGTCAACGGCATGTTGTTTCAGCGGCACCCGATGCGGTGCCAGCGGGCCCCGCTCGGCGAACGGATCCCGTTCCCAGGAATAGGGGTAATCGCGCCGGTCAACCCAGGGCAGGGAACCGAGGGGCAAGCGATAGCCAAGCGCGCTGTCGCCGGGCGTCAGGATCAGTCGTTCCTGGCGCAGGGGCCAGGTGCTGGACAGCCAAACCGGCCCATGCGCCTCGTGCCGACGGTTGACCGGCAGAGCGAAGCCGACCGGTTCACCAAGGCCGCGCTCAAACACCTTGGCCAGGCGGCAGCGCTCCTCTTCGTCGTCGAGCCGGTTGTCCAGCGGGTCGACATTGGCCGGCAGCAGGCTCTCCTTGTGTACGTAGTGCCAAGGGTCCTCGTAGGCGGCGCGTACCATGGCCGGGTCGATGCCGAGGCGGCTGGCCAGCGTCGTCATAAACAAGCCGGCATCGCGCGTGCCGAGGCCGTAGGCGCGATCCTCATCGGCCAATAGCTCGGCATTGCTCCAGATGGCATGGCCGTCGCGCCGCCAATACACCGACAGCGCCCAGCGCGGCAGGCTTTCGCCTGGATACCATTTGCCTTGGCCGTAATGCAGCAGGCCGCCTGGCGCGAAACGCTGCCATAGCCGGCGCAACAGGTGCCCGGCGTATTGCCGTTTGGTCGGACCGACGGCGACGGTGTTCCACTCGGTCCCGTCCATGTCGTCGACGGCGACGAAGGTGGGTTCACCGCCCATGGTCAGGCGCACGTCTTGTTGCTGAAGCCGTTCGTCGATGCGCGCGCCGAGGGCGTCGATGCGTGCCCATTGTTCGGTGGTGTAGGGCTTCGTTACCCGCGGTTCCTCTCGGATGCGGGTCACCGCCATGGTATGTTCGAAATCGACCTTGCAGTCGTCGACCAGGCCGGAGATCGGTGCGGCACTCGTCGGGTCCGGCGTGCAGGCGAGCGGTATATGGCCCTCGCCGGCGAACAGGCCGGAGGTCGGGTCGAGGCCGATCCAGCCGGCCCCAGGCAGATAGACTTCGGTCCAGGCGTGCAGATCGGTGAAGTCCTGGGGCGGCCCGGCCGGCCCAGCCAGCGGCTTCAAGTCCGGCGTGAGTTGGATCAGATAGCCTGAGACGAAGCGTGCGGCGAAACCCAGACGGCGCAGAATCTGGACCAGCAGCCAGGCGGAATCGCGGCACGAGCCGGCCGCCAAGGCAAGGGTTTCTTCCGGCGTCTGGACACCTGGTTCCAGACGAATCAGGTAGCGGATGTCCGACTGCAGGCGCTGGTTGAGCGCCACCAGGAAGTCGACCGTGCGTTGACCGGGCGTGCGGTCGACCGTGTCCAGCCAGGCAGCCAGGTGTGGCCCGAGCGCTTCGGTCTCCAGGAATGGCTTCAGTTCCCGGTCGAGCCAGCGATCATAGTGGAACGGCACCTCCTCGGCTGCCGGTTCCAGGAAAAAGTCGAACGGGTTGATCACCGCCATGTCGGCGACCAGGTCCACTTCCACGGTGAAGAGCCGTGTGCGTTCGGGAAACACCAAACGAGCCAAATAGTTGGACTGCGGGTCTTGCTGCCAGTTGAGGAAGTGGTCGCGGGGTGCGATGGTGAGGGAATAGGATAGCACCGGCGTGCGGCAATGCGGCGCTGGTCGCAACCGGACGATCTGGGCCCCGAGCCCGACCAGACGGTCATAGCGGTATTCGGTTTTGTGGTTCAGCGCGACATGGATGCCCATGGCTGCCTCCGCCTGGCTCGGAAAACGCGGCGCGCCCTGCAGGTTTTGCGCCGCAGCAAACCCTCTGCTGTATCCGGGAAACCGCCGGTCTCGGCAATACCGTTCTGGGGCAGGTGGCTAAAAATCCAGCGAATGCTTAGCTATCAAGCAGATCCGCCTATCGCCGGTGGGCACGTGGGCAGGGTGAAGCTGAGCGTCGTCGCCTCGTTGACGACCGTGCGGACGCCAAGCGCCGTCCCGTGTTTGGCGAGAATCTCTTGGCAAATCAGCAATCCGAATCCGGTCCCCGGTTCACCACGAGTCCCTTTTTCTGACCGTGTCCTGCCAGGATCGAACAGCTTTTCCACGATCTTTGGTGCCATGCCGACGCCGGTATCGGACACGCGCACGGTCCATTGGGTGTCATTCGGTTCGGACTGCGCCGACAGCGTGAGTGTCCGCCGTCGTGGGCGAATTTGATGGCATTGGAGACGAGATTTCGAAGGGCCGTCTGGATCATGGCAACGTCAGCCTAACAGCGTCAGCGAACGCGCCTTGCGATCCAGTGTCGTGCATCGCAAAGTCATACCCATGGCCCGCCTTGACGACAGGTTCGGTTTCGGCGCTGAACGAGGAGCGCCGGCATCCCTGCCGGCTGGACCGCCGCCATCTTGGCGGCC
>JANQJV010000209.1 GCA_028281465.1 Azospirillaceae bacterium
ACCCCCCTTCTCGAAATCAATGTAATAACTGCCAACCACCGGGTTTGGAATGATACACAGCAGCGCTTGGCCGGCGCGCACCGCGGTGGCACCAGGGGCCTGGCTTGGGCCGAGTTCCACTCGGGGTTTATAACCGGTGACAG
This sequence comes from Azospirillaceae bacterium, assembly GCA_028281465.1. GTDB lineage: Bacteria > Pseudomonadota > Alphaproteobacteria > Azospirillales > Azospirillaceae > JANQJV01. The sequence goes on from JANQJV010000209.1 coordinate 144, forward strand.
CGGGTCATCTCCGGTTAGGCGGCACGCACCCAGGCGCGCACCTGGTCGAGAACGGCTTCGTCCAGCGGGTGGCGCAGGGTACAGCCGGGTGTGACCAAGTGCCGATGCCCCTGCGTGGCGGTACGGCCGGCCCCAATCTGCTGCTTCACGGCCACCATGTCTCGGGCCGTCACACTCCAACGATTAAGGCCGCCAACCAGGGTCTTGCCCGTGAAGGCCCGGGCATCGGCCAAGCTGGGTGGCGTCTCCCAAACATGCCAGTTGATCGCCTGTGCCGGGTACCGCTCCGCCACGTCGAAAAACCGCACGTCATCCCCATGCAGATGAACGATGGTGCACCACCCCATCGCAGCGGCTTGCAACACGGCGATGTCATGGGGCACGGCCAATGCCTCGAACTGGGTGTCGCTGACCACACCACGGCCGACATGTTGGGTCGCAAAGAACACCCCCGCTGCCCCGGCCGCAATGGCAGCAGCGGCCAGACGACCGGTGACGGCCGCGATGCTTGCAAGGCCGATGTCGACTGCGGCCTGTCCCGCCGGCGTACGGGCGTGGTCGAACACGGCCCCCCGGGACAACTTGGCCGCGACGGTTAGAGGACTGAACACAGTGAACACGACTGGTATCTGGCCATCAACCAGCGCCAGCAAGCGGCGCAAGGCGTTCAGTTCCCGTCCCAAAGCGCCGGTGCCGATGTCCAGCTTCGGCAGGGAAACCCAATCTTCCGGATGCCGCACCGGTGTCGCGGTGACACGCGCGACCCCTCCCTCGGCAACGGCGGTAAAATCGAGCGCACAACCATAGTCTTCAACCGCGTACATGCCGTTCGGCATGGTCTTGATGACATCGACATCATGACGGCACGCGAATGTCCAGGTCGCATCGGCCAACTGGTTGGCATCCCGGTCCACCGCGGGCAGATGGGTCCAAAGGCTGAAAAGAGGCGGCAGTCCCTCTGCCCCGGCCAATAAGGCGCGCAATCGTTGAGGCTTGTCCACCGCGTCAGCCCCTCTCATCCGCCATCTGCCGGGCCCGATCACGCCAAGCGCGCAAGATTGGCCAGAGCAGGATCAGCAGGGTCAGGCCAAACAGGATCAGTGAAATCGGGCTGCGGAACAGTGCCGTCCAGTCGCCCAGATTGATCAACAGAGTCAGACGCAACTGCTGCTCCGCCATGCCGCCCAAAATCAGGCCCAGGATCACCGGGGCGAGAGGAAACTTGAGGCGGTCCATGGCATAGCCGACGAGGCCGAAGCCGAGCATGAGCCACACCTCGAACAGGCTGTTGTTGAGTGTGTAGACGCCGACCACAGCGAGGCCGAAAATCATCGGCGCCAGCAATACGCGTGGCAGCCGCAGCACCTGGGCGAAGGTGCGAACCGCAAACGGGCCGCCAAAGCCGATCAGCAACACCGAAGTGAGCAACATCTGGATCATGAAGCCATAGACGATGTCCGGATTGTCCCGGAACAACTGCGGACCAGGTTGCAGCCCATGCACCAGGAGGCCCGCAAGGATAACGGCGGACACACCACTCCCCGGTACGCCCAGAGTGAGGGCCGGGATCATGGCCGCCGCATTGTCGGCATTGTTGCCGCATTCCGCCGCCGCCACGCCAACCGGGTTGCCTTTGCCAAAACTGTTCTGGTCGCGCGCGGACCGTTTGGTCTCGTTGTAGGCGAGAAAAGCCGCCATGGAACCGCCAGTACCGGGCAGGATACCAACGAGGATACCGAAGAAGCCGCCGCGCAGCCACGCCGGCACGAATCCTCGCCAATTCGCCAGCACCGACTCTCCGGGCCCGATCGCCAGGTCCTTCGCGCTCAGGCCTTTGGTCAAGGCGTCTTCGGCCATCATGATAGCCGGGGGAATGGCATACAGGCCAGTCAACACCACGATCAGGTTCAGCCCATCGAGCAGATAGCGATTGCCGAAGGCGAAACGTTCATGGCCAGTCACCATATCCAGGCCGACCATGCCCAGTAGCAAGCCGAAGCAGGCCGACATGAGGCCCTTGATCGGATCGGCGCCCAACAGGACCGCGATGCTAGATAGGCCGAACACGGCCACCCAGAAGTACTCGGCAGGACCGAACATGAGCGTCACCTGGGCCAACGGCGGCGCGAAAAGCATGAGCGAGATCGCGCTGACTGTACCGCCGATCGCCGACGACACGCAGGCGATCTTCAGGGCATACGCGGCCTGGCCACGTTGTGCCATGGGGTAGCCGTCGAACGTGGTGACGATGCTCGGCGGCGTGCCAGGAATGCGCAGAAGGATGGCCGGGATGGCGCCGCCGTACATGGCGCCATTGTAGATGCCGGCCATCATGCCGAGCGCCACCAGTGGGTCAAGGGTGAAGGTGAGCGGAATCAGGATGGCGATGGCCATCGTGGCGGACAGGCCGGGAAGCGAGCCAACCACCATGCCAGCCACCGTCCCGACCACGATCGCAACGACATTCTGCCACTGCAGCACCACCGACAGAGCATGCCAGAGTGGACCAAACAGCGTCCAGAGAGTCTCAGCCATGGACCGTCTCCACGGACACCGGAACGTGTAGGGACCCGCGCAGGAAAAACTCCTGCGGCAAGGGCCGTTCAAAAGCGAGGATGAACACAACCCAAATGAAAGCCAGGAACGCCGCCAGGCTGACCAAAATCGGCATCATGGCGCGGTACCCCATGAGCACGGTGAGCGCGACAAACATCGTGGCTGTGCCGCTGAAATAGCCGGCGACCTGGACCGCCGCGACATAACCAACGAGCAGAGCCACCACCAGCCCGAACCGGGTCGGGTGGCGGAAAAACCGCCACGGTACCGGCGCATCCCCAGACGGATCGGTGCGGCCGTGTCTGAGACGGCGAAGCGAACGGGCCAGGAAGACGGTGCATAAAACAGCGAATACCAAAAGGATCGCTTGGGGAAACAATCGTGCGCTCTCGGGAACCTCGGCCAAAGACAGCCAAAGCACGGCGCACAACAGCAGGAGAACGGCCGCGGTCACGGCCTCCAGAACAGCATACGACACGACAACACGCATCCTCGACCCGTACGCCAGGCCGGCCGAGGCAGATGCAGCCGGCACGACAGAGGCAGCGGAAAGAACCGGCGCCACATACGGTGGCGCCGGCCAATCCATGTCATCACTTCCAAGGATCTTCGGCCCAGACGGCCGCCAGATTCTCGTCGGTCTGCACGATGAAGGCCGTGTACGCATCAGACGCCTGGTAGTTCAGCGGTACGTCGGCCTTGCGTGCGCTCTCCACATACTCTGGGTCGTCCATCGCCTGACCAATCGCCGCGGACAGTTTGGTCACCACCTCGACCGGCAAACCAGCCGGGCCGGCGATCCCACGTGAAGATCCGGCAACCAGGTCAACACCCTGTTCGATGAAGGTGGGGGTGTCGGCCGCCATGCCGCTGCGCTCCGCCGCCATCACCCCGAGGATTCGTAGCTGACCTTCTTCCTGATACTGTGTCGCTTCGCCCAGATTGAAGGCAGCCACCGGAATGTGGCCGCCAAGAAGGGCCGTGCGCAGCGGCGCGGTGCTGCCGAACGGAACATGGTTGAACTTCGTACCGGTCTTGTTCTCAAGCTGCTTGATCGCCAGGTGCTCGCTGGAGCCGACAGAGCCGCTTGTGCCGATGGGCAGGGCCCCTGGGTTTTCCTGGCCATACGCGATCAGATCGGCCAAACTCTCGAACGGGCTGTCGGCGCGAACAGCAAGAATGCCCGGGTCGTAGACCAGATTGGCGATGGGCGTGAAGCTCTCTCGGCTGTATTCGGTTCGACGCTCATAGGAATAGGCGAACATGGCCGGCAGATTAATGAAACCGATGGTGTAACCATCCGGCTCGGCCTGGGCCAAGGCGGTGAAACCGACTTCACCGCCGGCGCCCGGCTTGTTTAAAATGGTCAAGTCGGCACCAAGGTATTTTTCAATGTACGGCTCGATGCTGCGCGCCGCCACATCGGTGCCGCCGCCGGGCGAAAACGCGACAATGACAGTGATCGGCTGCTCCGGATACTCGGCGACGGCCGTCCCGACGGCCACAGCGCCCAGACCCAGAGCAGCCAAGGCCGCAGTGAGGGATTTCCCGGTCATGGTCTCCAACCTTTTTTGATGACGGATTGGTAGCGGACCCGCAGCCGGGCCAGGCCCGGCCGCAGAGCCAACATTGTGCGATTAGCCAACGCTCGGCGCAATGCACTTTGCATTATGTCGTACATAAGCCGGTCACACCACGCCGACCACCGTTCAGCGCTGCCGGACCGAATCGTTGGCGGAGCTGATTTCGATGCACCATCCCACGATGGCCAGACCGGCCTTGCGTTGTCGCACCTCGGTCGGTCATTTGCTGACCGAAAGTTCGCAAACCCCCTCTCAGGGTCGGCCGCCATGCATGCCACGGGATCACGGATACACTGTTCCATGGTGTCTGGCATGGCCGCATCAACCGCGGCTGCGCCCGAGGAGTCTCCTCTGCCCGACTCCGAAATCGCGGCATGTTGACGCTCGCACCAGTGTGCAATGCAATTTGCGCGTGTTCGGATTGTCACTGTCCGAAATCGGCCACAAATATGGGCGAAATAAATGTGTCGTCGCTGGCATGGGACGTGCTCCCCCCCGTTCTGTTGGAAGAACGAGGATCAGTCATGCGGCCGAGAAACCTGGAGCTGGAACAAGAGATGAACCTACACCATGCCTTGCGCGCCGATCCAGGTCCGCCGCCGGCTTTGACCGACATGCCGACGATGACGGACACGACCGAGGTTGACGCCCATATTGCCGCAGAAATCGCCCGCATGCGAGAGCTGGCCGACGAAGTGCAATCGTTGATCGACGCGTTTCATCGGCCCTCAAATTGATTTGCCTGAGCGGCTTCAAGGTGCTTGTCGCTGTTGGCGCAAACGTTGCCAATATTCCAGTCGTTTTCGCAGGTCTCGTTCGAAACCGCGTTCAACCGGCTCGTAGAATGTCTGTCGGGCCATGCCGTCGGGGAAGTAGCTCTGGCCGGAGAAGGCATCCGGTGCATCGTGATCATACGCGTAGCCGGTGCCGTACCCCAGAGATTTCATGAGCTTGGTCGGGGCGTTGAGAATGTGCAGCGGCGGGGCCAAGGACCCTGTGGATTTGGCCATCGCCGTGGCTGCCTTGAAAGCGACATAGGCGGCGTTGGACTTGGGCGCCGTGCCAAGGTAGATCACGCATTGTGCCAATGCCAACTCGCCTTCCGGTGAGCCAAGCCGCTCGTAGGTCTCCCAGGCGGCAACGGCCTGGGTGACCGCGGCCGGATCGGCCAATCCGATGTCTTCGATGGCGAACCGCAGCAAACGGCGCGCAATGTAGCGCGGGTCCTCGCCACCGGACAGCATGCGTGCCAACCAATACAACGCTGCATCGGTGTCAGACCCCCTCAGGGATTTGTGCAGCGCCGAAATCAGATTGTAATGGCTGTCCTGGCCCTTGTCGTAGAGCGGGGATCGCCGCTGCACGGCGGTCGTCAACGCCTCCGGCCCGAGGCGCCGACCCTCGGGCAGGGCGAACAGCTCTTCGCACAAGTTTAAGAGAAACCGACCGTCACCATCGGCCATGGCCTTCAGGATTTGTCGGGCATCGGCATCGACCGGTAGAGACCGGCCAACGATGACCTCGGCCCGCCGCAGCAAGTGTTCCAGTGCTGCGTCCTCCAGACGCCGCAACACAAGCACCTGGGCCCGGCTGAGCAAGGCCGGGTTCAACTCGAACGACGGATTCTCCGTGGTCGCTCCAACCAGAATCACCGTGCCGTCTTCCACATAGGGCAAAAAGCCGTCCTGTTGCGCCCGGTTGAAACGGTGGATTTCGTCGATGAACAGCAGGGTTCCCTGCCCTGCGGCTCGGCGTTGCTGAGCCCGATCGAAAACGCGACGCAGGTCCGCGACACCGGAAAACACAGCGGAAAGCGGTTCGTACACCAGCGCCGTGGTGTCGGCCAACAGACGTGCGATGGTCGTCTTGCCACTGCCAGGTGGCCCCCAAAGCACGAGAGACGCCAGACGGCCGGCTGCCACCATACGCCCGAGCGGCGCTTCCCGTGACAACAGGTGATCTTGGCCAACCACCTCATCCAGACTGGTCGGCCGCAGCCTGTCGGCCAAAGGCTTAGGGGCAGCCGATTCGAACAAACCCGCTTGCCCAGGGGTCGAACGCGGCATCACCGGATGGTGCTGGTGAGCACGCGATCGCCCCGGCGCAGACGCAGCCGCCATGGTCCTCGCGAGCCGTCGAGGTGCGTGCGCAGGTGTTGCACCGTATCGATCGTGGTGCGGTTGATCTGCAAGATGATGTCGCCGACGCGAACGCCGACACGATCAGCAGCGCTGCGACGCACCAGGTCGAGCACGATCACCCCCTGGGCCGGTCCATCGAAATCCAGCTCTTCGGCCAGCGCGGGAGATAGATTGGCGACGGTGGCCCCCGACAGCGGATGTCGTCCGCGCAGCTCAGTCACCCGGCGCGGCGGCACCTCTGGCGGCGCGATCAACGCAATGATGAGATCTTTCGCCTGTCCGTCACGCCGAATCGCCAACCGGGTCTCACCCCCGATCTCCCGCGTTGCGATGCGAAACCGCAGCGACTCCGGATCGTCCACCGTCCGACCATCCACCGCCGTGATGACGTCGCCGACACGGAGCCCGGCCGCCGCCGCCGGACTCTGCGGGTGCAAGCGGCGAACCAAGACACCGGCTGGACGGTCGAGGCCAAGGCTCTGCGCAATGTCTCCAGTCACCGGTTGACCTTCGGCACCGAGCCAGGGACGCACCACCGGTCGCCCCTGCTCCACCGCCCTCAGCACCGAACGGACCATGCTGGCCGGAATGGCAAAGCCAATGCCGATGGAGCCACCACCGCGACGCGCATAAATCGCCGTGTTGATGCCAACCAGGCGGCCGGCCATGTCGATCAGGGCACCACCCGAATTGCCCGGATTGATGGCAGCGTCGGTCTGAATGAAGAAATTATAGTCGCCGACGCGGACCCCGGTGCGCGCCAAAGCCGAAACGATGCCGCTGGTCACCGTCTGCCCAACACCAAACGGATTGCCGATGGCCAGAACCAAATCTCCGACCTCAAGCCCATCCGGATCGGCGAGCGGCACATGGGGCAACGCTTCATCCACCGGATTGATGCGGAGAACCGCCAAATCGGTTCGTTCATCCACCGCAACACGAACGGCCTCGAACTCGCGCCGATCCGACAGGACGACCGTCACCTGATCTGCATCCTCGATCACATGGGCGTTGGTAATGATCAACCCTTTGGCGCGGACAATGACGCCGGAACCGAGAGAATTCTGCACCCGCTCCCGAGGCCGACCAAAAGGAAAGTCACGCCCGAAAAACCGCCGGAAGAAGGGATCGTTCAAGAAGGGACTGAGCGGTCGCTCCGCCACCACTCGGCTCGTAAAAATATTCACCACGGCCGGAGCGACTCGTTTGACCAATGGCGCGAACGACAGCGCGATCTGCTCCCGGCTTTCTGGAACATCCTGCGCCGAGACAGTGTCAAGCCACGCAAAGGCCCAGACCACAAGCCCCAGCACCAGAAGCCATCGGCAACCGCACACGTGCCCGCCTCCACTGCCCTATCCACCGGGACTCACCGCCATGACGCGGCCCCGCCCATCACTGCCCCCTGGTACGGCACCGATACCGACGCCACCTACTGCTTGCCACACGACTCCAGGCAGCGCTGCAACTGCCGGTCGCACACTGCCTGCGGACCAAAGAACTCATGCTGCACATCACGGCGCGCCGCCGCCGTATCGCCACAGCGGCCAAAATCGCGGTCGCAAGCTTGCCGGCATTGACCGGACGGCACCGCGTTGTCCACGCTCGCCGCACGATCGTATTGCGGTGCCCGTTGAAGATCGCCGAACCCTAGACGGTCCAATGGCGACTCGAAATTGTTACAAGCCACCAGCAGCCCAAGCGCCGCCAGACAAATCGGGACGTGTTTTCGCGACACTCACACTCTCCCCTCGCCGTGGCGCTGGCCCCAACCGGCCGCACCCGACAGCAAGGTTGTCGGACTGTCATCCCCTGTCAAGCGCGCGTGCTTTGACCACACGACGGCAGATGATCAGCGATGCGCATCGGCATCGCTGGTTGCCGCAACCACGGTGCCTACTCTTCGTCGCCATCGCCTAAGTTTTGTATTGGACCGCTGTCCTTCCCCTTGGCGTCCATATCGCGATCGACGAACTCGATGATTGCCATGGGCGCCGCATCGCCTTGCCGGAAGCCGGCTTTAACGATGCGTGTATAGCCACCGTATCGGGTTCCATAACGGCCCGCCAGGGAGCCGAACAGTTTACGGACCATGACGTCGTCGCGCAGGAACGAAAAGGCGCGGCGCCGATGATGGAGGCTACCATGTTTACCCAGCGTGACCAACTTCTCCACGATCGGACGAAGTTCCTTGGCCTTAGGCAAGGTGGTGGTAATCTGCTCGTGTTTGATCAGGGCATTAGCCATGTTGGAGAACATGGCTTTGCGGTGGCTTGCGGTCCTATGCAGCTTGCGTCCGCGGTTGGCGTGGCGCATGGCGACGGCACTCCTTAAGGCATGCAACCGGTCGGCCGCTCCTGTGCCGGCACCGCCCTCGGACATGAGAGGGCAACCGGACGGAAGTTCGGCGATCGGATCAGTACGGTTCTTCCAGGCGTTTAGCCATTTCTTCGATGTTGTCCGGCGGCCAGTTGGGAATCTCCATCCCCAGATGCAGTCCCATCTGCGCCAGGACCTCTTTGATTTCGTTCAGCGATTTGCGGCCGAAATTCGGTGTCCGCAGCATCTCCGCTTCGGTCTTCTGGACGAGATCGCCGATATAGACGATGTTGTCGTTTTTGAGGCAGTTCGCCGAGCGTACCGACAGCTCGAGCTCGTCAACCTTGCGTAACAGGTTCTTGTTGAACGGCGGCTCCTCGCCCCGCTCCTCCGGCAGCGAGTGACGCGGTTCCTCAAAATTGATGAAGAGTTGCAATTGGTCCTGCAACACCCGCGCGGCCAGCGCCACGGCATCTTCCGGCGAAACGGCACCGTTGGTTTCCACTGTCATCGACAACTTATCGTAGTCGGTGACCTGGCCGACACGACTGTTCTCCACGCCATAGGACACCTTGCGCACCGGGCTGAACAGCGCATCCACTGGAATCAGACCAATCGGCGCATCTTCCGGCCGATTCTGGCTGGCCGGCACATAGCCTTTGCCGGTTTCCACGGTCATTTCCATGTTCAGTTTGACGCCCTTGTCCAGGGTGCAGATGATCAGGTCCGGATCCATGACCGCAATGTCCGGCCCCGCCTCGATCATTCGAGCGTACACCTCACCCGGCCCTTCCGCCCGCAAACGGATACGCTTCGGACCATCGCCGTGCATGCGCAAGCCGAGTGTCTTGATATTGAGGACGATGTCGGTAACATCCTCACGCACGCCGGGAATCGAGGAAAACTCATGCAGGACACCGTCGATCTGCAACGACGTGACTGCCGCTCCCTGCAGAGACGACAAGAGAACACGACGCAACGCGTTCCCAAGAGTCAACCCGAAGCCACGCTCCAAAGGTTCGGCCACCACCGTCGCGAGCCGGGCGGGATCGGCTCCTGGTTGCACATCAAGCTTGTTCGGCTTGATCAGTTCCTGCCAATTCTTGTTGATCACGGGATTGATCTCCCTGATGGTTCCGCCAGGTTGCCGGCCACGCCTGCCCACAGTGCGGGGTATGCGTCCCTATCCGATACGCCGCTGCCCAATTCCTCGCCGTTCGCGCCGCGGGCCGACCGGTCGAAGACGCCGCAGGCCTTACACGCGTCGCTTCTTGGGGGGGCGAACACCATTGTGCGGGATCGGCGTCACGTCACGGATCGAGGTGATGGCGAACCCGATCGACTGCAAGGCACGCAGGGCCGATTCCCGGCCTGATCCAGGCCCCGACACTTCGACTTCCAACGTCTTCATGCCGTGTTCCATTGCTTTCCGTCCGGCATCTTCCGCCGCGATCTGTGCCGCATAGGGCGTCGATTTGCGTGACCCCTTGAACCCCTGACCACCCGCCGACGACCAGGAGATGGCATTGCCCTGGGCATCGGTAATGGTGATCATGGTATTGTTGAAACTGGCGTTGACGTGGGCAATGCCGGCGGAGATGTTTTTTCGCTCCCGGCGCCGCAAACGTTGCGCCGATGCGCTCGCTCTGGCCATGGTTCCAAACCACCGTCGTTATGAATTGCGTCGAAGCTACTTCTTCTTGCCGGCAATGGGCTTTGCCGGCCCCTTCCGGGTCCTGGCATTGGTGTGCGTCCGTTGCCCACGCACCGGCAGACCCTTGCGGTGCCGCAACCCACGGAAACAGCCCAAGTCCATCAGACGTTTGATGTTCATGGCCACTTCGCGGCGCAGATCACCTTCTACGCGATAGTCGCTGTCGATGGCTTCGCGGATACGCAAAACCTCATCGTCCGTGAGCTGATTGACGCGTCGTTCCACCGGGATGCCGATCTTCCGGCAAATCTCTCTCGCCTTGGAAGATCCGATGCCGTGAATATACGTCAAGCTGATTTCCACGCGCTTTTGCGTCGGAATATTGACGCCTGCGATACGCGCCACGCTTTGTCTCCTCGTTACCCAAGCCGTTGCCCCAAATGCCATCAACGGCGGGCGACCAAACGTCATGCCGACGCCCGCCCACCGCTGTTCACAGTGCCGTTCGAACCGATCACACTTTGACAAGGCGCGCTAGATAAGTCGATCTAACCGGCAAAGTCAAGAACAAAGTTACTCAACCATGCGTCCTCACGCCGGATGGAGAATTGCCTCGATCTGTTGCGTTACCTCTTCGATCGCCGCCATGCCGTTGACCTGACGTAACGTGCCATGTTGCTCATAGTACGGGAGGATCGGCGCGGTCTGTTTGTGGTAATTCTCCAATCGCGTTCGCACCGTGGTTTCGGTGTCGTCAGCCCGCCGTTTGAACTCCGTATGGCCACAGACGTCACACACGCCATCCACCGCCGTCCGTTTAAAACGGTCATGATACCCTTCACCACATTTGGCGCAAGTGAAACGGCCGACGATGCGCTCAACCAGCGCGTCGTCCTCCACCTTCATCTCAATCACCGCATGCAACTTCAGTTTTTTGAGATCAAGCATATCGTCCAGCGCCTGTGCCTGCGGCACGGTGCGCGGAAACCCATCCAGGATGAACCCGCCGGCACAGTCTGGCTCGTCGATTCGATCGGAGATCATGCGCACCATCAGCGCATCCGGCATCAGTTTGCCGGAATCCATGATGCTCTTAGCCTCCTGGCTGAGCGTATCGCCTTTTGTCACCAAAGCCCGCAACATGTCTCCTGTAGACAACTGCACCAAACCGTATCTGCTTTCCAATCGTTTCGCTTGGGTCCCTTTTCCCGCTCCAGGTGGACCAAGCAAAATCAGATTCATCCTCTCCTCCCTCGGAGCTTCGATTTCTTGATGAGGCCTTCATACTGGTGAGCCAAGAGATGCGAATGGATTTGTCCGACCGTGTCCATGGTGACGGTCACAACAATGAGCAGACTGGTTCCGCCGAAGTAGAACGGCACGGTATAGTTGGCGATGAGAAACTCCGGCAAGAGACACACCACTGTCAGATAAGCGGCACCGACCACGGTCAATCGCGTCAACACGTGGTCAAGGTAATCGCCCGTGTTCTTGCCCGGCCGTTTGCCAGGAATAAATCCGCCGTACTTACGTAAGTTGTCAGCCGTCTCCTGCGGATTGAACACAATCGCCGTATAGAAAAAGCAGAAGAAGATGATCAGCGCCGCGTACAACACCATGTACGCCACGGTGCCATGCGCCAGATAGGTCGACAAGGTTTGCAGCCACTCCGGACCACTGGTGCCAGCGAATCCCACGATGGTCAGCGGCAACAACAAAAGCGAACTGGCGAAGATCGGCGGAATCACGCCCGAGGTATTGAGTTTCAGCGGCAGGTGCGACGACTCACCGCCAAACATGCGGTTGCCGACCTGGCGCTTTGGGTACTGGACGATGAGGCGGCGTTGAGCCCGCTCCACGAAAACAATGAAACAGATGACCCCCACCGCCATGATCAGCAGGAAAATGATGAACAAGGCAGACAGTGCGCCCGTGCGGCCCAACTCCAGTGTGCTGGCGAAGGCCCGCGGCAGTTCCGCTACGATCCCGGCGAAGATGATCAAAGAAATACCGTTCCCGACGCCGCGTGCCGTCACCTGCTCGCCCAACCACATCAGGAACACGGTCCCACCGACCAGTGTCACAACCGTGGTGAAACGGAAGAAGAACCCCGGATCGATCACCGCGCTGCCTGATGAGCCCGTCATGCCTTCCAGCCCCACAGCAAGCCCATAAGACTGGACTGTCGCTAACAGAACCGTGAGATAGCGGGTGTATTGGTTGATCTTCTTACGGCCCGATTCGCCCTCCTTCTTCAACGCTTCAAGCGTCGGCGAGGTGGCGGTCAAGAGCTGTATGATGATCGATGCCGAGATGTACGGCATGATGTTCAGCGCGAAGATGGTCATCCGCGACAACGCGCCACCGGCGAACATGTTGAACATGTCCAGAATGCCGCCGCCGTACTGCGAAAACACGTCACGGAAGATGGCCGGGTCGATGCCGGGCAACGGAATGTATGTGCCGAGCCGGTAGACAACCAGCGCGCCCAGGGTGAACCAAAGGCGCTTCTGCAGTTCCGTGGCCTTGGCGAAGGCCCCGAAATTGATATTGGCGGCAAGCTGTTCTGCGGCGGATGCCATGGTGCTCCCCAATTCTCCGAAGCGCGCCGGAAATGACCGACCCCTGCCAAGATGGGTCAGACGCGTGCCTTACGCCAACATAAGCCTGGTGCACAAGATCGTTAGACCGTATGGCCACGGCGACGGCGCGCCGTACCCCGTCACCCGCGACGGCAAGACGCCGACACGCGTCATTCCGCGGTTTCGCGAGCCTCAGGTGTCGCGGCGCCCAGGATGGTGACCGATCCACCGGCACGCTCAACCGCCGCCACCGCAGCGGCCGATGCGCCAGTGACTTCGATCTCGATCTTCGCCGTCAGTTCACCCTTGCCGAGCAAACGCACACCGTCGCGTACCCGAGTGAACAAGCCGGCGCGACCGAGTGCCTCGGTCGTGATGGGACCGGAAATATCGAGCCGACCGGCGTCGATCGCCTGCTGCAACCGGCCCAAATTGACTTCCGCATAGCTTTTGGGAAATGGATTCTTGAAGCCGCGCTTGGGTAGACGCCGATGCAACGGCATCTGGCCACCCTCGAACCCCTTCATGGCTACGCCTGTGCGCGACGTCTGACCCTTGACACCGCGTCCGGCGGTTTTACCCTTGCCAGAACCAATCCCACGGCCGACACGCATACGCTGTTTGCGAGCGCCCGGATTGTCGCGAATCTCGTTCAGTTTCATGACTGCGTTCCCCGGAACGACGGCCTCATGGGGCCGGCTCGACTCGCACCAGATGTTTGATTTTGTTGATCATACCCCGCACCGCCGGGGTATCTTCCAACACCCGGCTGCGGTGCATCTTGTTCAGCCCGAGGCCAATCAAGGTGGCACGCTGATCGTTCGTGCGGCCGATCGGGCTGCGAACCTGCGTCACGCGCACCTGTTGGTCGACCTTGCGATCGTCCGCCTCAACCATGATGAGCCGCCCCTTCCCGACCATATTCCGGCGTCTCGCGCCGGCCCAGAATGTCGCTGACCCGACGCCCGCGCCGCGATGCCACCAACCGCGGGCTGACGCAATTGCGTAGCGCCTCGAAGGTGGCCTTGATCATGTTGTGTGGATTTGAGGTACCCAACGACTTGGCAACCACGTCCTGCACGCCCAAGGCTTCGAAGATTGCACGCATGGGGCCGCCCGCAATGATGCCGGTGCCGCTCGGTGCCGCGCGCAGAATAACGCGGCCTGCACCAAAATGTCCGTGCACGTCGTGGTGCAAAGTGCGGGCCTCGCGCAACGGCACGCGAATCATCGTCCGTTTTGCCTGATCGGTTGCCTTGCGGATTGCCTCGGGCACCTCACGCGCCTTGCCCGAGCCGGAGCCAACACGGCCTTTGCCGTCTCCAACCACCACAAGCGCGGCAAACCCGAAGCGCCGTCCCCCCTTCACAACCTTGGCGACACGGTTGATGCTGACCAGTTTCTCCACCAGTTCAGCATCTTCGCGATCGCGCTCCCGATCCCGGTCACGCTGCCCGCCGCGGTCGCCCCTGTCTCCTCGTGCCATTCGTGTCCAATCCTTCAGAACGACAGGCCGCCTTCACGGGCTCCATCGGCGAGCGCCTTGATCCGACCGTGATAGATGTACGAACCGCGGTCGAACACGACCGCCCTGATGCCCGCCTCGACCGCACGGGTGCCCAAGAGCTTGCCGACCTGCTTGGCCGCCTCGGTATCCGCTCCCGTCTTGAGGCTCTCGCGCAACGGTTTCTCCAATGTCGACGCCGCCACCAGCGTCCGGCCACTGCGATCGTCAATCACCTGCGCGTAGATGTGTTTGCTTGATCGGAACACCGAAAGACGCAATCGGCCCGACGAAAACCGCGCGATGCGGGCACGGACACGCATGCGGCGGCGCGCACCGAGTTTCTTAACCTTGTCCATGGCTTTCGCCCCTCACCCGCTCGCCTACTTCTTCTTGCCTTCTTTGCGCAGAATCGTCTCGTTGGCGTATTTAACCCCCTTTCCCTTATAGGGCTCGGGCGGTCGATATGCACGGATCTCCGAGGCGATCTGCCCGACCAGCTTCTTATCCGCACCGAAAATGGAGATGCTGGTCGGTTTCTCGGTCTTGATCGTGATCCCGTGCGGAATCGGATACTTGATCTCGTGGCTGAACCCGAGCTGCAGTACCAAATCCGATCCTTGCACAGCCGCCCTGTAGCCAACCCCGCTGATTTCTAAGCCGACAGTGAAGCCTTCGCTCACACCCTTGACCAGATTGTTGATCACCGTACGCGACGTGCCCCACATCATGCGGGCCTTTCGCGTGTCCTGGCGCGGCGCCACAGTCACCTTGCCGTCTTGGATATCAACCGTCACATCGTCGGGCAGGATCGCCGACAACTCGCCCAATTGACCCTTGGCGGTCAAGATATGACCATCCAACGCGAGAAGGACGCCGGCCGGAACCGGCACCGGGTGCTTGCCAATGCGCGACATCGACCGCTCCCCCTAAAACACCTGACACAGCACCTCGCCGCCGACATTGGCAGCGCGGGCTTCGTTGTCAGACATCACGCCACGCGGCGTCGATAAGATAGAGATGCCCAACCCGTTGTAGTATCGGGGCAATTCGGCAATCTTCGAATAAACCCGCCGACCCGGCCGGGAGACTCGGGCGATCGTACGGATCACCGGTTCGCCTTCGTGATACTTAAGCTCAATGCGCAAATTGGCGACGCCAGGGCGTACTTCCTCACGCATGTAGCCACGGATGTATCCTTCCCGTTTGAGCACCTCGAGCACATTGCTGCGCAATTTCGACGCCGGGCTTCGCACCGTCGTCATGCGCGCGCGCTGCCCGTTGCGAATACGGGTCAGCATATCGCCAAGCGGATCGCTGAGCGCCATCGTGTATCGACCCTCCCTACCAGCTCGACTTGACCATGCCCGGGATCTGACCGCTGGACCCAAGTTCGCGCACGGCCACGCGCGACAACTTGAATTTGCGGTAGAAGCCGCGCGGCCGGCCACTGAGCTGGCACCGATTGCGAACGCGCGTCGGATTGGAATTACGCGGCAATTTGGCCAGCTTGAGACGAGCTTCGAACTGTTCCTCCGGTGGTAGCGACGTGTCCTTCGCAATGGCCTTCAACTTGGCCCGCTTGTCAGCATACTTCTTGACTAAACGGCGACGCCGCTTGTCGGTTTCGACGGCTCCTACCTTCGCCATGTCTTTCGCTCCACCCCGTCAATCGACGAACGGCATGTCAAAGCCGCGCAAGAGCGCCCTGGCTTCTCCATCCGTCCGTGCCGTGGTGCAAATCACGATGTCCATCCCCCGCAGTTCGTCTACCTTGTCGTAGTCGATCTCAGGAAAGATGATCTGTTCCTTCAGCCCCATGGCATAGTTGCCGCGGCCGTCGAAGCTCTTGCCCGACAGACCGCGGAAATCGCGAATGCGCGGCAGGGCAATGGTGATCAAGCGATCCAAGAACTCATACATCCGGTCGCTACGCAACGTGACTTTGCACCCAATCGGCATGCCTTGTCTGATCTTGAACTGGGCGATCGATTTGCGCGCCTTGGTCACCACCGGCTTCTGCCCAGTAATGGCGGTGAGGTTTTCCACCGCAGCGGACAGTTTCTTGCTATCACCAACCGCCTCGCCGACCCCCATGTTGATGACGATTTTTTCGACCCGCGGCACCTGCATGACGTTCTTGTACGCGAAGTCCTGCCGCAGTGTCGGCACGACCACCTTGCCGTAATGATCTCGCAATCGGCTGGCCATCATCGCCTCCTACAGATCGATCACGTCGCCGGACCGCTTGGCGAAACGCACCTTGCGCCCATCCTCGAGCACTCGGTAGCCCACCCGCGTCGGCAGGTTATGTTGCGGATCGACATGCGCCACATTTGAAATGTGGATCGGAACTTCCTTATCGACGATGCCCCCCTGGGATACGCGCGTCGGCCGCTCATGCCGGCGGGCGATGTTGATCCCACGCACGATCACACGATCTTCTTTCGGCAAGACCTTCAACACTTCGCCAGTTTTACCCTTATCTCTGCCGGCAATCACAATGACGCGGTCTTTGGTCTTGATCTTGAGCTTCTTTGCCATCACAAGACCTCCGGTGCCAACGAAATGATCTTCATGAACTTTTTGCCGCGCAGCTCCCGTGTGACCGGTCCGAAGATGCGGGTGCCAATCGGTTCGCCTTGCTTGTTGATCAACACCGCTGCGTTCCGATCGAAACGAATGGCCGTGCCGTCGCCCCGGAACAGTTCCTTCGCAGTGCGCACGATCACGGCACGCAGCACATCGCCCTTCTTCACACGACCACGCGGAATGGCTTCCTTCACCGACACGACGATGATGTCGCCAATGGCTGCCGTCTTGCGCTTCGAACCACCCAGAACTTTGATGCACTGCACCCGGCGCGCGCCGCTGTTGTCGGCAACCTCCAGGTTGGTTTGCATCTGGATCATTGGTTTCTTTCCTTGTCCGACTCAATCCGCCGTCGGTGTCACGGCAGGTTCCTCACCGCCCGGTGCCACCGCAGGCCCCGCCGATGCCTCTCCGGCGTCGGCGGTCGCTTGGCCACCGCGCATCCCCAGCACCAGGAACCGCTTGCGCCGAGACATGGGCCGACACTCCTCGATCATCACCGTATCGCCAGTCTTGTACTGGTTGTCCTCGTCATGGGCCGTGTAGCGCTTGCTGACGCGAATGTACTTCTTCAACAGCGGGTGCATGACACGCCGCTCGACCCGAACGATCACCGTCTTGTCGCCCTTGTCGCTCACAACCTTGCCTGACAAAACACGCCGTGGCATTGCCCCACGCCCCTCACGTCTTGTCGACGGCCGCGGAATCCGCATCATGCCGCCGCTGTGTCAAAATCGTCTTGATTCGCGCTATGTCGCGACGCACCACACGCACCCGCGCGGTATTCTCCAACTGACCGGACGCCCTCTGGAAACGCATGTTGAATTGCTCACGCCTCAGCGTGATCAATTGGTCGCTGAGTTCGTCCGATGTCTTGGTGCGGAGGTCCTGTGCCTTCATGATGCCACCTCTTCACTCAACCGGGTGACAAAGCGCGTACGGATCGGCAGTTTCGCACCGGCCAGCTCGAATGCCCGCTCCGCCAAGTCCGGCGCGACACCATCCAGTTCGAACATGATCTTGCCCGGCTTGACCCGCGCCGCCCAAAATTCTGGCGATCCTTTGCCGGACCCCATGCGCACTTCGGCCGGCTTGCTCGACACCGGCAGGTCCGGGAAGATGCGGATCCATACCCGCCCCTGGCGTCGGATGTGACGCGTTATGGCCCGTCGCGCCGCCTCGATCTGGCGCGCTGTGATACGGGCCGGTTCCAGGGCCTTCAATCCGTAAGCACCGAAGTTGAGAGAGGTGCCACCCTTGGCCATGCCTTCCATACGGCCCTTATGGGCCTTGCGGTACTTGGTACGTTTCGGACTAAGCATGGTCACGATTCCTCGATCCACCGCCTTCGTTGCCGCGCGGCGTGGTGGCCTGAGTCTCGCTCAGGCGTTTGTCCTGTGCCATCGGATCGTGCGCCATGATTTCACCCTTGAACACCCACACCTTGACTCCGCAGGTGCCGTAGGTGGTCTTGGCCGTTGCGATGCCATAATCCACGTCAGCGCGCAGCGTATGCAAGGGCACACGTCCTTCACGGTACCATTCCATGCGCGCGATCTCCGCCCCACCGAGGCGCCCGCTACAATTGATGCGAATACCGAGCGCCCCCAGGCGCATGGCCGATTGCACGGCCCGCTTCATGGCGCGCCGAAACGCCACACGCCGTTCGAGCTGGTTGGCGATATTCTCCGCAATCAGGCGTGCTTCGATCTCCGGCTTACGAATCTCCAAGATATTAAGATGCACCTCCGCGCCCGTGCGCTTGGCCAGGTCGGTGCGCAGCTTTTCTATGTCCGCCCCCTTCTTGCCGATGACCACGCCTGGCCGGGCTGTGTGGATGGTCACGCGCGCCTTCTTCGCCGGGCGTTCGATGATCACCTTGCTACAACCGGCCTGGCTGAGCCGCTTCATCAGGTAGGAGCGTAGCTGCAGGTCCTGGTGCAACAGCGTCCCATAGTCACGCTTGGCGTACCATCGGCTGTCCCATGTGCGGTTGATGCCGACGCGCAAACCGATCGGATTGACCTTCTGACCCATTACTCGTCATCCTTTTGCGACGTCGTTTCGGTGCGCTCGCGCACCACCACCCGAAGCCGACTGAACGGCTTCTCGATCCGGCCGGCGCGACCCCGCGCCCGTGCCTGGTAGCGCCGCATGACCACCGATCGACCGACGGTCGCCTCAGCCACATACAGGCGATCGACGTCTAGCTCGTGGTTATTTTCCGCATTGGCGATTGCTGCCTGCAGAACCTTGCGCACCTCGCCGGCGACGCGCCGTTTACAGAATGCCAGCTCGGTCATGGCACGCCCCGCGCTCATGCCCCGGATCAAGGCAGCCACGAGATTGAGCTTGCGCGCACTCGACCGGATCATATGCGCCGACGCCAGGGCCTCGTCGGCCCGCACCTTTGGCGGGTTGCTCGCTTGTCCCATGTCAGCGTCTCCTGGCCTTCTTATCGGCGGCGTGGCCGTAATACGTCCGCGTCGGCGAGAACTCGCCGAACTTGTGGCCGATCATGTTTTCGGTCACGAGCACAGGGAGGAATTTCTGGCCGTTGTAGACACCAAACGTCAGGCCCACGAATTGCGGCAAGATGGTCGATCGACGCGACCATATCTTGATGATCTCATTCCGTCCCGACGCCCGCGCCTTCTCCGCCTTCTTTAGAAGGTAGCCGTCGACGAACGGGCCTTTCCAAACCGATCGCGCCAACGCGCCCTCCTCTTACTTCTTGTTGCGCCGGCGAATGATCAGCCGGTCGGTCTTCTTGTTGTTGCGGGTGCGTTTGCCTTTGGTTGGCACGCCCCACGGGGTGACTGGATGACGCCCACCCGACGACCGTCCTTCGCCACCGCCATGGGGGTGGTCAATCGGGTTCATGACAACGCCGCGCACCGACGGTCGTATGCCAAGCCAACGGTTGCGGCCGGCCTTGCCGATCTGCGTGTTGGCCTTATCCGGGTTGGACACCGCCCCCACCGTAGCCATGCATTCCAGACGCACCATGCGCAGCTCACCGGAGCTGAGCTTGATCTGGGCATAACCCTGGTCGCGTCCGACCAGCTGCACATAGGTGCCAGCAGCGCGTGCGATCTGACCACCCCGGCCGGGTTTCATCTCCACATTATGCACGATGGTCCCGACAGGGATGTTGCGCAACGGCATGGCATTGCCTGGCTTCACATCGACCCGATTGCCGGAGATGACCCGATCACCAATCTTCAGGCGCTGCGGCGCCAGAATATACGAGAGGGTATCATCCTCGTAACGGATGAGCGCGATAAACGCCGTGCGGTTCGGATCGTATTCCAACCGTTCCACGATCGCCGGCACGTCCGCCTTGCGGCGGCGAAAATCGACCAGACGATAGCGTCGCTTGTGCCCGCCGCCGATATGGCGCGCCGTCACCCGGCCGGTATTATTGCGTCCGCCGCTTTTGGTCAGACCTTCGGTCAGACTCTTGACCGGCTTACCTTTCCACAGCTCGGAGCGATTGACCTGCACGAGCTGGCGCTGACCTGGTGTGATCGGATTAAATGTCTTCAGTGCCATGGAATGCGTCCCGCTCTGCTCACACGCCGGTGGTCACATCGATCGACTGGCCCTCGGCGAGCGTGACGATCGCTTTCTTGACGTCCGATCGGCGTCCGCGGATGCCGCGGAAACGCTTGTTCTTGCCCTTCTGCACGAGCGTGTTGACCGCCGTAACGGTGACCTTGAACAACGTCTCCACCGCTACCTTGATCTCCGGTTTGGTCGCCGACAACGGCACGCGAAAGGTGATCTGGTTGTGCTCCGTTATCAGCGTGGCCTTTTCCGTGATCACCGGTGCACGGATCACCTCGTACATGCGCTCCTGGGTGAGCGTGGGCTTGCTCTTGGCGTAGTGGCGTCCGATCATCGCAGTCGTGCCTCCAATTGCTCAACCGCAGTCCGGGTCAACACCAAAGTGTCCCGTCGCAGGATATCATAGACATTCGCGCCCTGTTGTGGCAGAACATCGATTTTCGGAATGTTGCGGGCAGCGCGCACGAAATTTACATTCAACTCGCTACCGTCCACAATCAAGGCCGACTCCAATCCCAGGTCACGGAACCGGATCGCCAATTCTTTTGTCTTGTGGCTCTCCGCCGCGGCGTCCTCGAGCACCACCAACTTGTCGTCGGCCAGTTTGGCCGACAATGCAGTCTTCAAAGCCAGTTTGCGCACCTTCTTGGGCAGATCGAAAGCATGGCTACGCACGACCGGACCGAAGATGGTGGCACCGCCGCGGTACTGCGGCGACCGCTGCGACCCCTGGCGGGCACGTCCGGTGCCTTTCTGCCGGAACGGTTTCTTACCGGTCCCGCTAATCTCGCTGACACCTTTGGTCTTGTGCGTGCCCGCCCGCCGTTTGGCCAACTGCCAAGTGACCATGCGTGACAGAATATCGCCCCGCACCGCGATCCCGAACACGTTGTCGTCGAGGTCGATCTCCCCGATCTCGGCGTTGTTCAGGTTGCGCACCACCGCCTTCATTGCACCGCCTCCACCAGGCCGGCCGGTTCGGCCGCACGCACGGCGCCGGGAAACGGCACACCGTCCGGCACCTTACGCTTGATCGCATCCCGTACCAGGACCCAACCCTTGACGGCCCCCGGAACGGCCCCCTTGACCAGGATGAGACCACGGTCGACATCGACCGAAATCACCTTCAGGTTGAGCGTCGTCACCCGTTCGTTGCCGAGTTGACCGGCCATCTTCTTATTCTTGAACACCTTGCCCGGGTCTTGGCATTGCCCGGTCGACCCATGCGCCCGGTGCACCACCGATACACCGTGTGACGCGCGCGTGCCATGGAAGTTCCAGCGCTTCATGACGCCAGCGAAGCCTTTACCGATGCTGGTCGCGGTAACATCCACATATTGCCCAGGCACGAAATGGTCAGCCGTTAACTCCACCCCCACGTCCAACAGTGCATCTGGAGTCACCCGGAACTCAGCCAATGTCTTCTTCGGTTCCACGTTGGCCTTGGCGAAGTGACCGCGCTGCGGCTTGGTGACGTTTTTCACCTTTGCCTTGCCGGAACCCAACTGAACGGCGGTATAGCCGTCAGTTGCCTCGGTCCGCACAGCCACGACCTGACAGCCATCGACCTTGAGGACGGTCACCGGCACGTGGGCCCCTTCGTCCGTGAATACCCGCGTCATGCCGAGTTTCTGCGTGATCATGCCCGAGCGCATGACAATGTGCTCCCGTGTTCCTGTACGATTTCGCTCAGAGCTTGATCTCGACATCGACCCCAGCCGCCAGATCGAGCTTCATCAGCGCATCCACGGTCTGCGGGGTTGGGTCAACGATATCCAGCAAACGCTTGTGCGTGCGGATTTCGAACTGTTCGCGAGATTTCTTGTCGATGTGCGGGCTGCGGTTGACCGTAAACTTCTCGATCTGGGTCGGTAAAGGAATCGGCCCGCGCACACGCGCCCCGGTCCGCTTCGCCGTGTTGACAATCTCGCTGGTCGACTGGTCCAGAACCCGGTGGTCGAAGGCCTTGAGCCGGATCCTAATATTCTGGTTGTCCATCGTCTTGACCGATCTCTTGTTCTTATTCCACGCGATCCGACACCGTAGCGCCACGCACTGCATCGGGGCCCACCTGGCCCACCCATTGGACGACGGCCCCAATGCCGCCGACCGCATCCCCTCTCATTCCGTCTCGCATACGCACCATCAATCCGCCGGCAGCAACGCCGCCGGCGGCAGGGACGCTTTTTACTCGATGATCTGAGCCACCACGCCGGCACCGACGGTCCGGCCACCTTCGCGGATAGCGAACCGCAAGCCTTCGTCCATCGCAATCGGAGCAATCAGCTCGACCGTCATGGACACGTTGTCGCCCGGCATGACCATTTCCGTCCCCTCCGGCAACTGCACCATGCCGGTCACATCGGTTGTGCGGAAGTAGAATTGCGGACGATAGTTGGTGAAGAACGGCGTGTGCCGCCCTCCCTCTTCCTTGGTCAGGATATAGGCCTCGGCCTTAAATTTGGTGTGTGGCGTGATCGAGCCCGGCTTGGCCAAGACCTGGCCACGTTCGACGTCGTCGCGCTTGGTACCGCGCAGCAGCGCGCCGATGTTGTCCCCGGCCTCACCCTGGTCGAGCAACTTACGGAACATTTCCACACCGGTGACCGTCGTCTTTACTGTGTCCCGCAGACCAACGATCTGAACCTCCTCGCCGACCTTGATCACGCCGCGCTCGACACGGCCGGTCACCACGGTACCGCGGCCGGAAATAGAGAACACGTCTTCGATCGGCATCAGGAACGGCATATCCTTTGGCCGTTCCGGTTGGGGCACATAGGCGTCAACCTCCCGCATCAGTTCAAGGACGGCCTCCTTGCCCAGCTTGGAATCACCATCTTCCAATGCCACCAGGGCCGAACCCTTGACGATCGGGATATCGTCGCCAGGAAATTCGTAGGACGACAGAAGCTCGCGGACCTCCAACTCGACCAGCTCCAGGAGCTCCTCGTCATCGACCATGTCGCACTTGTTGAGGAACACCACAATCGCCGGCACACCAACTTGGCGTGCCAGAAGGATGTGTTCCCGGGTCTGAGGCATGGGGCCGTCGGCGGCCGACACCACCAGGATGGCGCCGTCCATCTGTGCCGCACCAGTGATCATATTCTTGACATAGTCGGCGTGGCCCGGGCAGTCGACGTGCGCGTAATGACGGTTCTCGGTCTCGTATTCGACGTGCGCCGTCGAAATTGTGATACCACGCGCCTTTTCTTCAGGAGCCTTGTCAATCTGATCGTACGCCGTAAACGTGGCACCACCCTTTTCTGCCAGGATTTTGGTAATCGCCGCCGTCAGCGAGGTCTTGCCATGGTCGACGTGCCCAATGGTGCCGATGTTGCAGTGCGGCTTGTTACGTTCAAATTTCGCCTTGGCCATCTCTCTATTCACTCCGTTCCCAAGCGGTTTCCCAGGCTCAGCCGGCCAACTTCGCGCGAACTTCGTCGGCGATGGCCTGCGGTACCGGTTCGTAGTGGTCGAACTGCATGGTGTATTGCGCCCGCCCCTGGCTCATGGACCTGAGGGTGTTGACGTAGCCGAACATGTTCGCCAGCGGCACCATGGCGTTGACAACACGGGCAATACCGCGCTGATCCATGCCAGTCACATGGCCGCGCCGGCTGTTCAGGTCGCCAATCACATCGCCCATGTACTCTTCCGGAGTCACCACCTCTACCGCCATGATGGGTTCCAGAAGCGACGGCCCCGCTTTGGCGATTCCTTCCTTGAACGCGGACCGGCTCGCAATTTCGAACGCCAGCACCGAAGAGTCGACGTCGTGATACGCGCCGTCGGTCAAGGTAACCTTGAAGTCGATCACCGGGAATCCGGCGATCACACCGGTATCCTTGGACGCTTCCAGTCCCTTTTCGACGCCAGGAATGTATTCCTTTGGCACATTGCCGCCGACCACGACGTTCTCAAACGCGTAGCCCTGCCCCGCTTCCTGCGGCTCGAATACCAGCTTGATGCGGGCAAACTGGCCCGAACCACCTGTTTGTTTCTTGTGCGTGTAGTCGATCTCAGCACGCTTCGTGATGGTTTCGCGATACGCCACCTGGGGCGCACCGACATTGGCCTCCACCTTGAATTCACGCTTCATGCGATCGACCAGGATTTCCAGGTGAAGTTCGCCCATGCCCTTGATCACCGTCTGACCACTTTCGGCATCCACAGCCACACGGAACGATGGGTCTTCCTGGGCAAGGCGCTGCAATGCGGTCGACATCTTTTCTTGGTCGGCCTTTGTTTTCGGTTCCACCGCCACTTCGATGACGGGCTCGGGAAACTCCATACGCTCCAGAATCACCTGCTTGGACGTATCGCACAAAGTGTCACCCGTGGTGGTGCCTTTCAGCGACGCCAGGGCAACGATGTCGCCCGTCATGGCCTCCTTCACCTCCTCGCGCGAATTGGCATGCATCAGCAGCATACGCCCAACCCGCTCACGCTGGTTCTTCACTGAATTGAGCACATAGGTCCCCGAGGACAACGTACCGGAATAAACCCGCGCAAAGGTCAGTGACCCAACGAACGGGTCGGCCATGATCTTGAACGCAAGCGCGGAGAACGGCGCATCGTCTTCCGGTGGCCGTTCGGCCGGCTCGCCCTTGTCGACGGTCACACCCTTGACGTTGCCGATGTCCAGAGGCGACGGAAGGTAATCGATCACGGCATCCAAGAGCGACTGAACGCCCTTGTTCTTGAACGCTGAACCGCAGAGCACGGGCACAAAACGCAGGCTCACCGTACCTTTGCGAATGCAGGCCTTGAGAGTCGCCTCATCCGGCTCTTCACCGCCGAGATAGGCTTCCAGGGCCGCATCGTCCTGCTCGACCGCGGTCTCGATTAGCTGGTGGCGATACTCATCAGCTTGATCCTTGAGGTCGTCCGGGATGTCGCCGACAAAGAATTCGGCCCCCAGCTTCTCTTCCTTCCAAGTGATCGACTTCATCTGCACCAGGTCGACGATCCCGACGAACTCCGCCTCCGCACCGATCGGTAGATTCAGGACCAGAGGCGACGCTCCGAGCCGGTCGACCATCATGTCGACACACCGGAAAAAATTGGCGCCCATGCGGTCCATCTTGTTGACGAACGCCATCCGTGGCACGTTGTACTTATCTGCCTGCCGCCATACGGTCTCAGACTGCGGCTCGACGCCGGAAACACTGTCGAACAGCGCGATCGCCCCATCGAGGACGCGCATGGACCGCTCCACCTCGATCGTGAAGTCCACGTGGCCTGGGGTGTCGATGATATTGATGCGATGATCGTTCCAAAAACAGGTGGTGGCCGCAGATGTGATCGTGATGCCCCGCTCCTGCTCCTGCTCCATCCAATCCATGACCGCCGTGCCCTCGTGCACCTCGCCGATCTTGTAGGACCGGCCGGTGTAGTAGAGGATACGCTCCGTGGTCGTCGTTTTTCCGGCGTCAATGTGAGCGCAGATGCCGATGTTTCGGTATCGCGCGATGGGCGTCTGGCGTGGCATGGCGTTGCCTCGATCGTTTTCCCGGCGGGTCGCAGTCGGTCGTCAGCGCAGTGGTTACCAGCGATAATGCGAAAAGGCGCGGTTGGCTTCGGCCATTCTGTGCGTGTCCTCCCGCTTCTTGACCGCAGTGCCGCGTTGGTTGGCGGCGTCAAGAAGCTCCGACGACAACCGGTCGGTCATCGTGGTCTCACTGCGCCCGCGCGCGCTCTTGATGAGCCACCGGATCGCCAGGGTTTGGGCGCGGTCTTGACGGACTTCCACCGGAACCTGGTAGGTCGCCCCACCAACGCGCCGTGAGCGCACTTCCAGGTGCGGCTTCACATTGCCCAACGCCTCATGGAACATCTGCAACGCATCCTGCCGCGCCTTCTGCTCGATCCGCGTCAGAGCCCCATAGACGATGCTCTCCGCCGTCGATTTCTTACCGTCCAGCATGAGGCAGTTGATGAATTTGGAAACCGTGCGGTCGCCATATTTGGCGTCCGGCAAGACTTCCCGCTTCTCGGCGCGGCGTCGACGCGACATGCTCTTTGGCCCTCCCGAGCGGCCGTGCTCACTTCGGCCGCTTGGCGCCGTATTTCGACCGGCGCTGGCGGCGGTTCTTGACGCCCTGGGTATCCAAGGTGCCGCGAATGATGTGGTAACGCACGCCCGGCAAGTCCTTGACGCGACCGCCGCGGATCATCACCACCGAATGCTCTTGCAGATTGTGCCCCACGCCGGGAATATAACTGGTCACCTCGAAGCCGTTGGTCAGCCGGATGCGCGCCACCTTGCGCAGCGCCGAATTCGGCTTCTTCGGCGTCGTCGTGTAGACGCGGGTGCACACGCCACGCTTCTGCGGACACGCTTCCATGGCCGGAACCTTGTTGCGCTTGAGCACCGGCAGGCGCGGCTTACGAATCAGCTGATTGATCGTCGGCATCGACAACCTTCAATAAAGTTCCATCGCTGAAAGGCTGTAGAGCTGCCGGACCCGATCGCCCGTCGAACGCCAAAACGACCAGGGCCCGCACCTCGTAAGCGGTCACCGCTCGAGGACAGCCCCAGACCCATGCCGCCGTGCACAAGCACCAGCGGTTATGTCGTCAGACATCCCATCGGGACAGCGTCTAGGCATGCGCCTACAACCAGCCCCTCGTTTGAGGTGGCAGAAAGATTAGCCACCGTCCACCCCGTCGTCAATCTTTTTCTCTTCAGACTGTTTCAGGGTCGACGCGGCGACCGATCACAACAGTGACCACATACCTTGCATCGCCTGCAGCGTTCTCAGACCCGCAGCCGTTCCAGCGGCTGGTGTCTACCGCAACGGCAGTATCGGCCGCCGCACGCTGTACTGGGCCCTGTTGGGGCCGGTTAGGGCGGCCGCATCTCCAATGGGGCCCCGTCGCCCAGAACCACTTTGCTTCGATGGTGTTCGAATCACTCGAGTTTTTGCCGTGTTGGCACGCCTTGGCAAGGAAGATTTTCTTGTTGAATAGTGGAGACGAGACCTTGATTTGGCAGCCAGCACGGATCATCTCAAGTCTGGCATTTGCGCTTGCTCAATTTTCACTGAGCAGATCGCATCGATCGTGCCGAACGGCCGAATCGTTATCTTCCGAAGTAAAGCCTCAGGGCCTGGAGACATCAAATGCAGCCGAACCCGGATCACAGAGTCATGCTGCAACGCGACGGACACACGCAATTCGAGCAGGCGTGTGGTTCGATGGCGCTGTCGTTGCAGGACATGGCTGCGCGCGCCCAGGAAATCGGCGCCAGCTTCCGCCATCTCAATGAAACACTGAATAAACAGCATCTGGCCTTGACCGACCGCCTCCCTCCGGCCGCCGCCGCATAAATGGCCGACGCCGACACGGGACACGACCCAATCGGCGCAATCAGCGGCTTCGCCCCTCCCGGTTGAAAGCAAGCTCGGCACGGCTCAAACGGAAGCCGACGAGAACGGCGTGGTTCGGACCGGCCTGCACGTCGGTGAGCGGAATCCACTGCTCAAGTGCCTCCTGTGACCCGGCGGTACGAACGCCGTTCTCGAACCGGACCTCGGTCTCAAACGATTGCCACTCAAGGACCATCCGATCGGGTGACGTGACACTCACGAAATAGCTCAAAGGCAACCGGTCCACCGTTAGGGCCGGGCCTCGTTCAGCCAGGACCGCCAAGTCGAATTGGATGTCAACCCCGTCATCGCGGTAAGCGCAGGTGCCGTCAACCATGCGAAGCTCGGCTATGGCCATCACATTGGCCGGTGTCGAAAGGGTCTCGGGGCCAAACCGCGTAAGGTGCGCAGCATCGGCCACCAGCGCAACCGTGGGACACGCCGGGTCTAAGACCGTCGCCGTATCGGACGAACAGGCAACGAGCAGCACGCTGCCGATGACGGGGGCCAGAAATGCGGCGGAATGGCAATGGATCCGAAGCATGGGTAAAAACACTTTCTGCGGCAAGGATTGCGGGCCGGAGAGTAGGCCAACGCCGGCGCCGGAACAAGCCGGCCACAACCGTACCGGCGCCGTCACGCGGGACTTGAACCGTCGCCGCCCATCTGCTAGCCAAAGTTGATGATCCCTTGCGGTCTGCCTGGGCGGTCGTGGCGGAATTGGTAGACGCGCAGCGTTGAGGTCGCTGTGGGAGAAATCCCGTGGAAGTTCGAGTCTTCTCGACCGCACCATATCAAATCTGTTTTCCTTGAGCGGCTAAACGGCCGTTGTGGCGTTCTGCCGACACAATGCCATGCACTGCGCCGATGTCCGACGTGCCGGCGCATGGTGCCGTATGGGGTCCGACTCGCATGCCATTCAAGGCCGTCCTGTGGGACATGGATGGGACGTTGATCGATAGCGAGCCGACCCATGCCGCGGTCCTATCGAGCATGCTGGAAATGTTGGGGCATGACGTCAAATCCTCGCTGAGCCAGTCCTTCACCGGTATGACCGAAGAAAGACTGCTCACCGTGCTCCAGCAAGAATTCGGGTTGTCAATCGATTTCAGAACCTGGTCCAAGCTGGCCTTCGCCAAGTATCTGGAGCATAGCGACACGCTCAAGGCGCGCGACGGCGCTCTCGCTCTGTTTCAACGCCTGACCGCCGACGGCATCCGGCAAGCGGTTGTCTCCAACGCCGATCGTGTGTTCCTCGACGCCAACCTGCGAGCCATCGGCTTGGCACAACCGGGCCTGGTTTCAGTCAGCCGCAACGATGTACGACGCGGCAAACCGGATCCGGAACCCTATCTGCGTGCCGCGTGGTTGCTGGATATCGATCCCGCGGAGGTGGCCGTGGTCGAGGATAGTCCAACGGGTGCCGCTGCGGGCGTCGCTGCCGGCATGACGACATTCTTCTGGCCGCAATTGTCGTTCGACGCGCCGGCCGGAACCGTTCCGGTTGCGCACGGTCATGACCTGGGGGCACGGTTGCTCGCCGCCTGAGTGACGCCAACACCGTCAAGGCGGCTTACGACCGGCCGCCAGGGTTGTCGCGTCCGCTGTCGGACTCGACGATTGCTTCGATCAGCGTGATGGCAGGGGAACGGGTTGGCACGACGCGGCTCGGTCGAAGCCCAACAGTCTGCAACAGATCCAGCATTTCCGCCTGTTGCCAGTAGCCGGTGCCAAACAGCACGAGCATGGTAACATCGCGCGATCGCAAGAGTTCTGGGCTATCCGCGGTCAGAAATCCGTCGATGATCAGGAGCCGGGCGTGGTCGTCCATGGCGGCACGGCAGTGCGCAAGCAGGCGCAAAACGCCTTCCCGCGACCAGTTATGCACCACGTCCTTCACCACAAGAAGCTCCCGTCCGCCCGGGATCCCCTCTAGAAAACTTCCCGGCATGAAATGACAGCGCTCTGCGACGCCATGGGCTGTCAGGGTCTGACGCGCCCCGGGTTCCGCATGCGGCAGGTCGAACCAGGTTCCGGTCATCCCCGCATGGGCGGCCAGCAACGCCGCCGTCAAGCCGCCATGACCAGCTCCGATGTCAACGAAGCTGGCAAAGCCGGAGAAATCGTAGGCGTCCAGAACCGTCACGATCTCTCCTTGGTCTGCCGTGGTGCCGCGCAGCGTGTCGAACAAGGCCGCCGCCTCGGCGTCGGCATTCAGGAAATCCCAGAATGACTGGCCATGCACATGCTCGAAGGCCGATCCGCCGGTCGCTAGACTGTGGTCGAGCCGGGCCCAGGCGCTCATCCACCACGTCGCCCCCGTGCGCAAAGCCCGTGTGCGCAAAGATGCCGGCGCATCCCGTAACAGCGTCTCCGACAGCGGCGTATTCGTGAATCGTCCGTCGGGCAACGCCGCAAAAATACCCGCCAAGGCCAGCAGGTGGAGCAGCCGTGCCAGCGCGCGGCCATCGGTGCCAGTCTCCAGTGCCAGGTCTTCCAGCGCCTTGGGCCCATCCATTAGGGCATCAGCGATGCCAAAGCGGGCCGCGGCATGGATGGCCGCGGTGTGCACAACACCGTTGATGTGCCCGGTCATGCGTGTGGTCGGTGATCCGGTCTGCCAGTGTTCGGCCATTTGGGGGTCTCCCTGGGGCGACGGACCGCGCCGCATCGGTACCGGACGTCCAACCCCGCCCCCGGTGCCGGATCGCGTGGCCGATCAGGAAACCGCGGCTCCGATAGAGATGCGGCTTGACCGAACCGCGCCACGGCAGTTTCTGTAAACCGATTTCCCCGTCGAGCGGTGCACACCCATGTCCGATGGATTAAAAGACGCGGCACTCGAGTACCACCGCCGGCCTGGCCCCGGCAAGATCGCAGTGACACCAACCAAGCCCCTGGCCACGCAACGTGATCTGGCGCTCGCGTATTCGCCCGGGGTGGCGGCCGCATGCGAAGCCATCGTGGCCGATCCGCACGCCGCCGCACAGGTCACGGCGCGCAGCAACCTGGTGGCCGTCGTCAGCAACGGAACGGCAGTCCTCGGCCTCGGTGCAATCGGCCCGCTGGCAGCCAAGCCAGTGATGGAAGGCAAGGCCGTCCTATTCAAGAAGTTTGCCGGAATCGATGTGTTCGACATCGAGATTGCTGAAACCGACCCGGCCAAGCTGGTGGACGTGATCTCAGCCCTGGAACCGACGTTTGGCGGAATCAATTTGGAAGACATCCGCGCACCGGACTGTTTTGAAGTGGAGGAAGCGCTCCGCGCTCGCCTGCGCATTCCGGTGTTCCACGACGACCAACATGGCACCGCCATCATCGTCGCCGCGGCCATTCTCAACGGGTTGCGGGTGGTCGGCAAATCACTCGACCAGGTGCGCTTGGTCACCGCCGGAGCCGGAGCAGCGGCCATCGCCTGCCTCGACCTGCTGGTGGAACTCGGTGTTCCCCTGGCGCACATCGTCGTGACCGACTTGGCCGGTGTGGTCTACGACGGGCGCACCGACCTCATGGACGAGCGCAAGCAGCGCTATGCCCAAGTCACCGAGGCGCGCACACTGGCCGAGGTCATCGGCGGCGCCGATATCTTTCTGGGCCTTTCCGCCGGCGGTGTCCTCAAACCGGAGATGGTCCAGAGCATGGCGGTGCGGCCGCTGATCCTGGCCCTGGCCAACCCGACACCGGAAATTCTACCCGAGGCCGTCAAGTCGGTCCGGCCGGATGCCGTGATCGCAACCGGCCGCTCCGATTATCCCAACCAGGTCAACAACGTCCTGTGCTTCCCATTCATCTTCCGTGGCGCGCTTGACGTGGCTGCGACCACCATCAACGAGGCGATGAAGCGGGCCGCGGTGCATGCCATCGCTGACTTGGCCATGGTCGAGGCGAGCGACGTCGTCGCCGCTGCCTACGGTGACGTACCCATGCGCTTCGGACCCGAGTATCTGATTCCCAAACCGTTCGACCCGCGCCTGATCACGCAGATCGCCCCAGCGGTGGCCGCGGCGGCCATGGCGAGCGGGGTGGCGCAGCATCCGATCGCCGACCTGGATTCGTACCGCGACCGGCTGCAGCGCTTCGTCTACCGGTCCGGCCAGACCATGCGCCATGTCTTCACCCGCGCCAAACAGGCCCGAAGACGGGTGGCATATGCAGAAGGCGAAGAGGAACGGGTGCTGCGGGCGGTCCAGGTGGTGGTCGACGAAGGCCTGGCGTCCCCGATCTTGATCGGGAGGCGTGAAGTGGTGCTTCGGCGTATCGAGCGGTTCGGTCTGCGCCTGAACCCGGACGCGGATTTCGAGCTCTGCGATCCAGAACAGGATGCGCGTTACAATGCCTATTGGATGGATTACCACCGAATCATGGAACGCAGCGGCATTACGCCCCGCGCCGCGCGCACGGTGATCCGCACCAACACGACTGTCATCGGTGCCATGATGGTGCGGCGCGGGGATGCAGACACCTTGGTGGCTGGCGTCGTCGGCGGTTACCACGGGCACCTGAAGCACTTTCTGGATGTGATCGGTCTAGCGCCGGGGGTCCGCACGGCGGCCGGACTGAACGCGCTGATCCACGCCAAAGGCACTCTGTTCATGTGCGACACCCAGGTCGCTTCCGATCCGTCTGCGGAAAAGATCGCAGAAACCGCGAAGCTGGCCGCGGAGGCAGTTCGGCGCTTTGGCATCACCCCCAAAATCGCCCTGCTCTCGCATTCCAACTTCGGCAGTCGGGCCACCGAGAGCGCCCTGAAGATGCGTCGGGCCGTGGAGATTTTGGCGGAGATAGCCCCCACGCTCGAGGTCGAAGGGGAAATGCATGCCGACGTGGCCCTGGACGAAGACATCCGCAACGCACTGTTCCCGCGCTCACGGCTGGCTGGGGAAACCAATTTGTTGCTCTTCCCAACCTTGGACGCCGCCCATATCGCACTCAACCTGACACGCTCGCTGAGCGACGGCATCGCGGTCGGCCCGATTTTACTGGGCATGGCCAGACCGGTGCACATCGTCAACCAGTCGACAACCGTGCGCAATCTTGTGAACATGACGGCGGTGGCCGTGGTTGATGCCGAGACCGGCGACCACACCTCCCGCGCACCACTGAACGAGGGTCCGCCTGCCTGACTCCGGCGCCGGCTCGGGGGATGACGATGGTCACACGCGGCAAGGCGACTGCGTCCCCCGATACGGCAATGATGAGCGGTGCCACGGATCAGATGGTCGGCACCTGCTTCAGGATCAGTTCGCCGCCTTCGAGCCAGCCAAGGAGCGCCTCCCGCCATGCTTCGTGGCGGGCGAGGGATTCGATCAGAGCGTCGTGCTTTTCGACCAGGCCGTGCAGGATTTGGCATGGCACCCCAGTGTTTCGCTCTGGCGGCGCAGCGCCTCACTCTGGCGGCCAAGCCCGTCCGTCACCTTCAGAGAAACGTCGATCTGCCGGTCGATTCTGTCGTCCTGCCGGACAAACCGCTCGTCTTGCCACTCGAATCGCGATTCCGGCTGCTCGAACCGCTCGTCCCGGCGGTCGGATGGCAACGACCCCATTGGCCGCCTCGTCGGTACAAGTTCCACACCGTGCTACCGCCCGTCCCGCAGAGGATGAACCTCTGGGCGGGTCGTGGCCACATCCCGGAGCGCCGACGCCCCGTCGGCCCGGCCCGTC
>JANQJV010000215.1 GCA_028281465.1 Azospirillaceae bacterium
TCTTCATGCCGACAACCGTGCTATAAAGGAGGGCACGCCGTCGAAAAGCCACCGTTTCGGTCATGGTGGGTCGGTCGAAAGGCCGGTGTGGGACGAGAGCGTTGTCAGCCGAAGTGTATGCGGTTCGGCGGCTCACGCGAACGACACGTCGTAGCCGCCCAGGCCCAGGCTGGCGCGGCCGCCGACATGGGCGGTGGCGCCCAGTGCCAGCAGCGGCAGGAAAGGCGCCAGGTCGCCGGCCAGGGTGATGCGGCCGGCCAGGCCTTCCACCAGGATGCGTCGATTGTCTTGTCGGCCCGAGTGCCGGGTCCATGCGGCAGGGGTCAGGTCGTCCTGATACGCCAGGGCTTCGGCGGCTTCCGCCAGCTCGAGCCACGGGCCGTCGACGCGGGCGTCCTGCCAGCGCGCCAGCCCGGTCAACCGGTTGCCGAGGCCGCTGATCAGGGTGCGCGCGCTGGGCTGCCGGGTCTCCGACCCGCTGCGGAACTGCACCGGCGTGCGGAACGTGAGGGTGGCCAGGCCGGCCGCGTCGGGCACCGCCACGCGCTCGAAGGTCGACAGCCGCCGGCCGGCGATCACGGGCGCATGGTGTCGCAACGGGCACGGGGCGCCGTGACGCACGGCCGCGGTCAACGCCTCCGCCGCGCCGTCGGCCCAGTCGCAGGCGAGGCCGAACAACGTCAACCCGAGCCCCAGATCGGCCCCCACCGCCGTCGCTTCGATGACATAAGGGCGCGGCAGCGGCAGCCGGGGCGTGAGCATGCCATGGTCGCCGAACAGAACGTCGAGTGCGCAGGGTGGATCCCATGGGCAGGCATCGCCGGCCAACGCTTCGGCCGAGGCGCCGCGCATCAGCGCCCGGCCCCAGGCGCCGCGCACCCGCCCGACCAAAGCCGGGTCCGCCGCCTCGGCGCCCGCGCCCGCCACCAGCAGCTCCACACGCTGGTGGAACCAGCGCCCCGGCAAGTCCGCCAAGGCCACGGTTTCCGCCGGCTCCAACAGCCGCCGCGCCAACGGCGACCGCGCCCCGTCTTGCACCGTTTCCCGTTCCAAACCACCCTCCCCGCGCACGATCAGGTCATCCGGAGTTCCCCCCGCGGTGATCGCACACTTGGCACCGATCGGCCAGACGCCTTGAGCCGTCCACCACCACACGGCTCACCGGCACCGACCGGCTTCGGCAATGACCGAACCCTGTGGAACAAGCCATATCTCTATGATATAATACGGCTATCGACGGCAAAGATGGCCTTGATGGGATGAAAATCCAAATGCGCTGGCACCCGGATGGCACACCCTGTGGAAAATAGACGGAATTTTCCAATTGACCGAACGGCTTGTGGAGGGGCAGTCTAAAGCCTCACCGCTTTCCAACGCGGATTGAGACACGAGGCAGCCGGCGAGGTCGATCAGCGGATGTCTAAAGCCTCACCGCTTTCCAACGCGGATTGAGACCTATACAAGAGGTCATACCACGTCACTTGCCGGTCTGAAGCCTCACCGCTTTCCAACGCGGATTGAGACCGGAACCGATGCGCTCAAGAACCTTGCTTCGGGTCTAAAGCCTCACCGCTTTTCAACGCGGATTGAGACGCTCCACCGACAGTTTCAGCCGTCCGGAGAGACCTCCAGCTTGACCCATCCCGAACCATGCGCCATCGTGGATGAAAGGTTTGGAATCTCAGGATTTTTGAGTTTGGCATGCATTACTCGGAATCCCTAAGCTTCTGATTTGAAGGAGCAAATCGCCCTACTTTTCGTAGCAGAGGTTGAGTGAGGGTCTCACGGCCCGCGCGATGCCCAGTCACGCGCCCGGCGGCGGCGCCCTCACCCGCTTTGGGCGCCACGGCGTTTACACATCTTTCTCTTGCATTTTTCGTAGGTTGTGGCGATCCGCCGGCACGGTCTCCCGGGTATCGTGGGCTTTGGGGCAGATCGCCACACCATCGGGCCTATCAGCCAGCGGAAACGCCAGATGTTCGGGCACGGCGCCTCTGCGCTTGTCCTGGAAATCCGAGGCCCGTGCGCGCCGTGCCCCACCCTACGATCCGGTGCGCATTGATTTGGCGTTATTGACAACTGATGCGCCGAGCGCATGCCGATGCCGACAAGCCGGAACGTCGACGATCTTCCGTCAGGTCGTTTGTGCCCCGCTGTGGCGACGTCGTGTCGGGTCCATGGGCGGCGGGTGCAAGGGGCGCTCCCAGGGCGGGCACCCCATCGGTCAGAACAGCCAGAAGTCGTGGTCTTCGGGGAGGGGCGCGCCGCCGCTGGCGCGGCAGTGGCGCAGACCGGCGGCGGAGACGGCGTAGAGGCGCAGGCTATCCCCGGCCTCCAGCTTGGCCGACACGCGGTCGAACAGGCGTTGGGCGGCCGTCGTGGTCATGCGCGCTTCGAACACGCTTTCCTGCACGCGCACGGCCCGCTCCTCCAAGGCCGCCGCCGCCCGACGGCGCCGGCGCGCATCGGCCACATCATAACAGAACACCATCACCATCTCGGTCTCCGCCATGGCGTCCGTCCTCCGATCCCCTTACCCCGATCTCGGAACGGTGCCGGATCGACCGGCAGGCGGCAAGCCCGGCATGGTTAACCCTGTGGAAAAGGAGTCATACCAACGGCCCGAAACACTGACCGGTCCTCGGGCCGCCCTGTTTCGGAGCGCCGGCAACCTTGCCGGCTGGACCGCCGGCTTCCAGCCGGCCCGGACCACGCCCAGCAGCCGGCCGCCAAGATGGCGGCGGTCCAGCCGGCAGGGATGCCGGCGCTC
>JANQJV010000219.1 GCA_028281465.1 Azospirillaceae bacterium
CCGGGCCGGCTGGAAGCCGGCGGTCCAGCCGGCAAGGATGCCGGCGCTCCGAAACAGGGCGGCCCGAGGACCGGTCAGTGTTTCGGGCCGTTGGTATGATGCTGACGCAATCGCTGGCAATCGTGGAGTATTTGGACGAGACGCGTCCACAACCGCCGTTGCTGCCGGCCGACCCGGTGGCAAGGCTCGGCACCGTGCTATCGCGCACGCTAGTGCCGCGTGGTGCCACACCTGTACAATACCCGGCGTTGGGGCGTGCCGACCGACGACATGCCACGCCTCTTGGCCATGGACGCGGCCTGTGCCGAGCTGCCGGCGTTCCGCCGCGCCCTTAAGTCCGACAGGCTGCTAGGCCTATACCAGGGGCGGGACCAGCTTCCGTAACCATAGGCTGGACTCCACGGCACCGTCCGGCAACGGCAGGCGACCGGCAACCGACTCCGCGACGGCCGAAGCCAGGCGGGTGGCAACATAGTGGCTGGCGAAGAGGGGCATGAAACCACCACCGGTCATCAAGGCTGCGACCGCGCCCTGTTCGTTGTAGCCGCGCCAACCCCACGCCGCCGGATAGTCGTCGGGCAGAAAGATGTCGTGGAAATGCAGCACCACGCCGGCGGGGAGGCGCGGCAAGATGCGCCCAATCAGAAAGTCGACATCGCTCCCCGGCACCAGCACGTGGCTTGAGTCGACAAACAGGAAGTCACCGTCGTCCAGGGCATCGAAGGGCGCCGCCGGCGCTTGCTGCAGCACGGTGCGATGCAGCGTGACCGATACGCCGGCCAAGTCGGCGCGCGGCGCCGGGTCGATCGTCGCGATCGCCGTGTCCAATCCCCCGTCACGCACGGCCCGGGCGAGGAAACGGGTGGAGTGTCCGGAGCCGATTTCCACGATGCGCCGCGGACGCAGATCGCGCACCATCGCATAGGCCACGGCCCCGTCCAGGCGCGGAAACCAGTCCTGCCGCCAACGCGGTTCCGGGGCAGGCCCGGTCAAGGCCGCCAACGCCTCAGCATGCTCCGCTAGACCGGCCAGGCGCGCCGTGAATGCCGCCTCGTGTAGACCAAACCAGGTGCCGATCACCGGTGCCACGTCGCGTCCGCCACCGGGCGGCAAGGTATCGGCCAGCCGATACGGGATGAAAAACCCGCGTCGGGCCAATCCCGTGACCGTCGACAGACCAAAACCGAGCCGACGCAGCGATGTCGAAAGCGGCATGCCTCCCCCCCCCCTTTTCCTTTGGCACAAGCACGGCCGACGAACACAATCGTCCAAGAATCTGCTGCTCAAGGCCGACGTACCCGCTTACCGAGAAATCGTGTCCGCCGGAAACCACATCTGGCGCCACACCGGAACTATGCTAAGAAGACGACGGCGTCAGGCGGCGCAGAACCGACGCCGGTGTGGATAATTGGTCGAAATGGACCCGGACAAATTTGCCAAGGTTCTGGCCCTTGCCGAATCCGATCACCAGGGCGAAGCTCTGTCGGCTCTTCGGGCCGCCAGAGTGATGCTGGCGCGCGCCGGCATGACCCTGCGCGATCTAGCCGGGCTGCTCAAGGCCGAAGCCATCCCGGTGCCGACGCGTGTCGACGCGCCGCCATCGCCCCGGCCCCCCACCGACCTGGCGATGGAAACGGCGGACGACGAAGCCCGCAACGGAACGCACCAGCGCACCGTGCAGGACATGGAGATCCGCATCCGCAGCCTGGAACAGCGGGTGGAGCGGCAGAATGGCGAGTTGGAACGCCAGCGCGCGGAAACCCAACGTTGGCGCAAACTGGCGCAAGAAACCGCGGACCGCCTCTGGGATTTAGGCAAGGCGCTGGAAGCCCGGCCGGCCGGTCAGCGTACACCCGACCGGCGCCAGACGATCATCGAATATCTGCGTGATCCGGCACGGGCCCAGCTCGCCGACCGTGAGATTGCTCGACAGATCGGCGTACCGTCTCAGGCCGTGACCTACTGGCGCCGGCGGATCGCCATCGAGACCCGGCACCAGCTTCGTGGCCGCATTGCGCGACGCAGCCGCCGGTCTCGCCGCCATCGGTCGGCCCCGTGGCTCGGGCCAGCCGTGCCGAATGACGGCAATCAAGGGACCAGGCGATAGCCACCGGGTTCCGTCACCAGAATCTCGGCGTTCGATGGATCGCGCTCGATCTTCTGGCGCAGGCGATAGACGTGGGTCTCCAGGGTGTGCGTGGTCACCCCGGCATTGTAGCCCCACACCTCGCCGAGCAGCACATCGCGTCCCACCACCTTGTCGCCCGCCCGGTATAGAAACTTGAGAATGGCGGTTTCCTTCTCCGTCAGCCGCACCTTCTTATTGGCCTTCTCGTCGACCAAGAGCTTCGCGCTCGGCCGGAAGCTGTACGGACCAATGACGAACACCGCGTCCTCGCTCTGTTCGAATTGGCGTAGCTGCGCGCGCAGCCGGGCCAGCAGGACCCCGAGACGGAAGGGCTTGGTGACGTAGTCATTGGCGCCGGAATCGAGGCCGAGGATGGTATCCGCATCGGAATTGGCCGCCGTGAGCATGATCACCGGGCTTCGGATGCCTTCACGCCGCATCAGCCGGCACAAGTCGCGACCATCCATGTCCGGTAGACCGACATCCAACAGGATGGCATCGAAATAGGTCTGGCGCGCCTTGCTCAGGGCTTCGGCGGCATCGCCGGCCGATGTGGTCTCGAATTCCTCGTGCAGCTGGAGCTGTTCGGCCAGGGATTGCCGGAGGGCCTCATCGTCATCGACCAAAAGAATGCGCTTTGCGGGGTTCATGGACGTCCTGCTGGTGGTTGCCGACCGCAGCGGCGGGCCGTGCGGCGCGGAATGACACACAACCTCGGTGCGGCGACCATGCACGTCCAACCGGGTCGGCGGCAAGAGGCATGAACCGTGCCAGCCACCACCCGAGCGGCCACAGTCCATCGGCGGGTGCCAGGGCCGGCAATTCCTACCGGCCCGGCACCGCTTGCCGGGCCCGGCGGTGCGGTCGGATGCCTGGGCCTTGCCGAAACGGACCAGCCGATCCGCTTTCCGGCCGTGGCATACGGCTTGCTCACCGGGTCTGGCAAAGGGAGTGGGGCCATGCCGATCGACGCCTTCAGCCAAGCCTTGGCGCACCGGAACTTCGACCAACTCGCCGCCGCCTACGGCGCGCGTTACGAAGCCAGTGCCGGGCTATCCGCCGGTGAAAGTACCGCCGGCGCCGGCACCAGCGAAACATCGGGTGACATCTCGTTCGACGATATCCTCGATGTGGTCAACCCGCTGCATCACGTCCCCCTCGTGAGCACCCTGTACAGGGAGCTCACCAACGATACCGTAGCACCGCATTCTCGGATCATCGGCGGTTTCCTATGGGGCGGGCCCATCGGCGGTGCCGCGGCCATGGTCAATGCCGGTGTCCACGAAGCGACGGGAAAGGACATCGGCGGGCATGCCATGGCCGCCTTGTTCGGCGACGACGAAACCAACAACAGCGTTCCGCGCCCGGTGCTGATGGCGCGCGCCGGCGATATGGAGACGGCGGAGGCAGCACCGGCCACGCTTCGCGAGCCGCCCCAGACGAACGGCACAACCGAGGTCTTTGGCAACCCGACCGCAGCAGCAGCAGCAGCACATCCAGCGGCCAGGATCCAGGCCGAACCAAACATCGCCACCGTCGCGTCGCGCACAAACGAGTCGGAACCAATCATCTGGCTCGGCAACGAAAAAATGGCAGCCGCCGTCGAAACGGCCCGCCCGCAGCGACCGCCTGCCACGGCGGTGCCGGTGTCCGGAACGACGTCCGCTCCACCGACCCGGCCTGCCACCAGCCGGCCGGCCGCGGCCAACAATGACCCCGCTTGGAAGCCGGCTGAAACCGACACACCGACCTGGCGCCCGACTCGATCGGCGGTGAGCACAAACGGGCCGACCGCAGCGGCCGCCAGCGTGCCTCCGCCCCACCCTAACGGCAAGAGACCAACGCCACTGACCGCGCCGACGTGGAACGCCTCGGACACCCCCATCGAACGGTGGACCTCAAACAGACCGGCGGCGGCGGCGGCCATGGAAGCGCTCAGCAACCCAATGCTGGCTCAAGCGATTGCGTCGGACTCGCCGCCAGTCCGCAGGCTGGCCGGCAGCGGCGATACACCGGCCGACTCCGGTGTGGCCGCGCCCGGACCGATCTTTGCCTCGCAGGATACCGTGGCCGATATCATGCTGCGCAATCTGCGCAAATACGAACGCATGGCGTCGGCCGAGCCGGCCACCAACGCCGGGGCCTTGTGATCCGCCATCCGCTGATCCGCAGTGCCGTTGCTTGTGTGTGTACGGACGATGGTGCAAGGTACTGATGCGTTGTCGTGGCCCGGGCGATTCGCGGCCAGCGGCCCCGCATCCGGAATTCGGACGGCTGCAATGATCATCGAACAGCGGTTTGCACGCCCGGTACGACCGTTTCCTTGGCTCCTTGCCGTGTGCGGCCTCGTCCTGGCCGGCTGTGCCTCTGACACGAACCGGCCCGCAGCACCGTCGCCAGAGGATTTCCAGGCCGTGATGCGCGAGTTGCAGCGCGTCTCGCAATGCGTGTCGGGGGTTGAGAACCGGCCCGATCTGGCGTTGCTGCGGGCTCGCACACCCGGTGATCAGACTGCCCCGAACGCCCCGGTATATTCGGACACATCGCTGCCGTCCGACGCGGAGGTGAATGAAATCAGAAAATTCCAGCAAGGCATCATCCCCTGCCGACCCGATTTCGCGGCAGTACAAGACGCCGGAACGCGGGCCCGCACGCAGGATATCGACCTGGTCTGGGCCGACCAACAAGCCCTGTATGCCGACCTGGCCAATCGCGCCCTGACCTGGGGCCAGTTCAACCGGGCCACACGTGGCAATGCCGACCGGCTTACCGGTCTGCTCGCCGCCATGGGCGACCCAACCAACGCCAGGGCCGACAACCGCAGGCCAGTCACGGCGCAGGACGAGGACAGGGTTAATGACAGCGTCCGGATGCGCGGACTTGCAATCGGCAACCCCGATACTCCGATGCCGGACTCAGCGGCCCAGTCCTTGGCCGACATGGACCCCCTGGCATCCCCCCCGCCGCCGACCATACCCGGCGTGATGCCATCTGCCGAGCCCCGAACCGCGGCTGGCTCGCCGGTCTCACGACCGCCACCGGCCCCAAGGGTGAGCCCCCCCGGCAGGCGGACCAGTGGCCGTTTTCTCATCCACCTTGCCTCCTACCGCGACGCCGCCAATGCCGAACCTGGCTGGCAGATCCTCCTCCGTCAGGCGGGCGGAGCGCTCAGCAGTCTGACGCCGACGACCCGGCAAGTCGATGTTCCCGGGAAAGGACGGTACACGCGGTTGTTCGGCGGGCCATTCGCAAACCGGGCCGATGCCTCGAGCACCTGCAACGCCTTGCAGCGGCGCGACATGTACTGCCAGGTCGTACCGGCGACCTAACCCTAGTGGTGCGCCCGCAGGAGTTCTGACCCAGTTAGGCCGCCAATGGCTTCCCTTGCCAAGTCCATCGGAATGGTTTGGCGAGGGTCTTATTGAAGTG
>JANQJV010000225.1 GCA_028281465.1 Azospirillaceae bacterium
CCGGGCCGGCTGGAAGCCGGCGGTCCAGCCGGCAAGGATGCCGGCGCTCCGAAACAGGGCGGCCCGAGGACCGGTCAGTGTTTCGGGCCGTTGGTATAACTACAACGGAACGGTATCAGGCGGACTCGTGCGAAGTGGACGATGGACCGGGGCGAGCGAGTCCGGCGGGTTTTGCGTCAGGCGGAAGCCGAAGGACTGATCGGGCGTGAGAAGGACGCGCGGATCAGCGGACGCGTAAACCGCCGCCTGATCGAACGCGCCAGCGCCAATGCGCGCATCACATCGACCACGGACCTGATCGAATAGGCGCTGGCCAAGGTGGCCATCGAGGATCGGTTCGGCGATTGGCTGGTCGCGCCGGCCGGCGCGATCGACGCTGATCTGGACCTCGATATGTCGATCCGTTCGCAGACATGGAGATGCACAGGTCTGGGGCGTGGTTGTGCATGCAGGACACCGTCGAAAATCTCGCCGATCTGGCTTTCCGGCAGCGCTGCAGGCTGCTCGTAGGCGGACCGCTCCCGCGCCAATCCCATATCCAGACACCGTTTTCAGTCCTGGTTCGCTTCTACCAGCTTCTTGGTGGCTCGTCGCCATGCGATGGCGACTCTGGAGCGCCGGTATCCGTGCCGGCTGGCCCGCCGGCTTCGAACCAGCCCGGGGCCACCCGGTGGCGATCCAGCCGGTTTGAAACCGGCGCCCCGAAACAACACGTCTCGACCACCAGTCGAAAACTGGAACCGCCGATACGACCGGTCAGACGCGCCCCGCAGGCCCACCGACACCGACACCATCGTCCGTCCAATGTCGCGGGGGTGCCTCGTGACGCCGCGGGTCACCGATCCTGTTCCACTGCGGCCAGCAGCTTCCAGAATTTGTACTTTCGGCCATGGGTGGCTTTGAGCCTGGCACGGTAGCCGGCCTGGTCGGCGTGACCTTGCCAATCGGTCACCCC
Source organism: Azospirillaceae bacterium (assembly GCA_028281465.1). Taxonomy (GTDB): domain Bacteria; phylum Pseudomonadota; class Alphaproteobacteria; order Azospirillales; family Azospirillaceae; genus JANQJV01. The sequence goes on from JANQJV010000225.1 coordinate 956, forward strand.
GGCCGCCACCTTATCTGCGGCAACGAAATGGCGCACCGCTGCGTCGTACCAGTCCGACCGGCCCGGATCGACGATGTCGTCGACCAGGATGCGAAGGATAAGGACGGCGGCCAATGGCGCCACCGGAGCCAGAGTTTGCGCCGCCCGTTCCAGGTTGGTGGGACGGTTTCTGCGGATTTCCGCGATGCGCGCCAGAACCAGCTCGCCGGCTGCCGCCGGGTTTGTCGCCGTCAGGAAAGAGAAAGCGGGTCCGACGCGCGGGAAATCCCGTGCGAGGGCCGTCGACCGGATGCGCGCCTGTTCGGCGTCGGCGTCGTCCGAGACCCGCGCGACGTATTTTTTGAATTGCTCGGTGTCGAGGGTTCGGGTGAACAAGGCCCAGCGAACCTGCTGTGCGTCGTCCGTTCGGCCCAGCAGTTCGAGGGTGTCCGCGCGCAGGGCGTCGATGCCGTTCTTCTCGTCGTCATCGGGATCGGGCACGGCCTCCAAGCGATCCAGGGCCTCCTGGTGTCGGCCGACGTCGATCAGGCGCTTGGCTATTTTCCGTGCGTTGCGCGTTTCGGACCCGTCGAGGGTATGGCTTTCGATGAAGGTGTCGACGTCGCCGGTCACTTCCGCCAATCGGCGCATGGCATTGAGAAGCCATGGCCGCCCACCGGCTGGATCACGGCTGTCGGTTTGCGGCAAGGCCTGCAATCTCCGCCGGATGGCGGCCTCCGCGGCCGCCATGCCGGCATCGCCGAGCGCCGCCTGAAAGCTCTGGAATATGTGGGACCGAACGCTGAATGGGTCGTCGAGGTACAGGTCCAGGACCTGTTCCGCCAAGGTGCCCACATCCCGGTCCGGCACCAGGGTCCAGGCCTGCCCGAAATCGTCGACGGCCGCGACCAGCAAGGAATGAACCTGCCCATTGTCATCGTCGCAGCGCTCGAACACCGTTTCGTCCAGACGAATGAAGGCCTCCAGGAGTTCGGCGGCGACCCGTGGATGATCGGGCAGGATGGCGTTGACGATGCTGGAGTGCAGGCCTTCCAACTCGTCGACGAACGCGGGCACGGAATGATAGTCGATGGAGACGTCGTCATCCTGGATATCTTCGATTTCGCTCCGCAGTCGCTCGGCAAGGACGTCAGGCGCCGACCGGGCTGCCATGGTCCGTTCGATGGCTTTGGCCAGTGCGGGGTTGTGCCAGGCGTGGTCCAGCACGAGCTTGGCCAGGCGCATGGCGCCGAGCGCGGCCACCTCTTCGACGGTGATTTCGGAGAATTCGCGATCGGTCATGGCCGTGGGCGCCCAGATGGTGTCGACTATGGTTCACCGCCCGATCTCATGCACACGCCCGCGCTCTGTCAAGAACTGCCTCGGGCAAGGACAAGGCCGCCGAAGCCCGCGTCCGCCCTCAAGCAAATTGGAGAAATTCCACGATGACCTGCATCCTTCAGTGCGGTCCGTCGTCTTTGCGGGTGGAACACGTCTCGACGGAGGACAGGATGACGACGCCGGACACGAACGGGGCCGACGCGATGCGGCCCTTGACCATCGAGTTTTTGTTTCTCGACCGCGAGACGTGCCGGCGCTGCCGGGAGACGGAGCCGGTGATCGACCACGCGCTGGCGCAGCTCCGGCCGGTGCTGGCCACGCTGGGGATCGCGCCGGTGCTCCGAAAACTGCATGTGACCGATGCGGAACAGGCGCTGGCCTGGGGCCTGACGGCATCCCCCACCGTGCGCATCGACGGGCACGACCTTCAACCCGAGATCACCGTCAACCGGTGCTCCGAATGCGGCACTCTGTGCGGCTGTGCGGAGGGGATCGATTGCCGGGTATGGCGCTGGTCGGGCGGGGAGTCGGCGGTGCTGCCGGCGGCCCTGTTTACCCAAGCGGTGCTCGGTGTTGCGTTGACCGGACCGGCCGGAGCGGTCGAGACTGCGGGCCGTGAAGGCGCACCGGGCCCGTTGCCGTCAAATCTGCAACGGTTCTTCGAGGCCGGGCAAACCGCCGACGCAGCGGGCTGCTGTGCGCCGGGCGCGTCCGCCCTTCAGGGGGAGAGCTGTTGTTCGTGATGAAGCCGCCGAAACCGGATGTACCGAACCTGGATTGGCAGGAGGCCCGACGCGGCCTCCTTGCCTTCGTGCGGGCCCGGTTGGCCGATCCGTCGGCGGCGGAGGATGTGGTGCAGGACGTTCTGGTCGCAGCCCTTCGCCACACCGACCGTCTGCGCACCGGCGCGGCGGCGCGGGCGTGGCTGTTTACCGTGGCGCGCAACCGGCTGATCGACCACTACCGTCGCCGCGCCCGCGAGCGCCGCGCCTTGGCGGACCGGGCGGTGCTCGATCCGGCGTCGCCCGGCGATGGCGAGACGGCGGCCGAGGCGGCCCGGGTGACCGCCGCCGGCTGTCTGGTGACCCTGCTCGATGCCCAGGCGCCGGCCGACCGGGACGCCGTCCGCTTCATCGATCTGGAAGGGTATGCCCAGCGCGACCTTGCGGACTTGCGCGGCCTCTCGCTCCCTGGCGCCAAAGCCCGCGTGCAGCGGGCCCGGCGCCGGCTGCGCGAGGCCTTGCGGCGTTGCTGCCGCACCCTGCACGACCGCCGCGGCGCCCTGTTCGCCTTGGTCCGCCAGGAGGTCCCGGCCGGTGCGGTGTGCTGCCGCCCGGACCGTTCCGGTCACAGGACTTGCGGGCCAGCCGCGCGCTCCGGCTGACCGCCGGCGACGGCGTCGCAGGGAATGGTCAAGTCTTCCTTGTAAACCTCGGCAATGAAATGGGTCGTGTACCGCACGACGCTGTCGAGGCCGTCGAACAACCGATTGCAGGCGGTCTGGTAGTCATCCATGTCCCGGAAATTGCCGATCAGGATGGTGTCGACGTCGCCGGTGACGCCGTAGGCCAGGGTGATGGCCGGTTCCCGCCGAAGCATGGCCGCCAGCAGCGCGCGATCGGCGCGCGTCTGATCCCGGGTCGTGACCGAAATGATGGCGCGCAGGCCGCGCCCCAGCTTTGCCGGGTCGGCGAGATGGATGGCGCGCGCCAGGATGCCGCGCTGCTTCAGCCGCTGAACCCGCCGCAGGCAGGTGGACGGGGTCGAATGGACGCGCTCGGCCAATTGCACATTCGTGAGCTGTCCATCCCGCTGCAGGGCTTCGACGATCCGAACATCCAACGGGTCCAAGGCTCGGTCCTTTGCAATAAACTGCCGAAATCGGGACGGTCTTGACCGCACCGTGCAGCAAAACCGCCCTAGCCTCCAAGGCCGAAACTCCGGAGGCATCCCCATGACCCCGCATCGGCTCGGGTTGTTTTTCTGCATGGCGTTCGTCAGCCTCGAAGCATGTCAGGCGGTCTATCTCGGGGCTGTCTTCCAAGCGCTCGACTCGTTTGTTGTCGGTGCATGGGTCTTTGGCCTCTCCGTCATTGGTTCGGTCGCGGTGACGGCTTGGCGCCGACCCCGGGAATTGGCTGCGGCCGGGCGCTCCCTGCGGCTGGTGCTGGTCCTCAATCTCACTGCGGCCTTGACCTGGTGCACCTATTTTCTGGCGATTCAGTTGATCGAACCTGCGGTGGTCTTCACGATCTTTTGCGGCATGGTTCCGTTGGGAACCCGTCTGGCGGCCGCATTCGGCATGCGGGAAGCCCGGGCGCCGACGCTGGTCTGGCTGCAGGTTGGTGAGGCGACCATCCTCGTGGCGCTGCTCGGTCTGGCTGCGGCGACCCTGATGGGACTATCCGGATTCGTGCGCGGCGGGTTTGTCGTGGCCCTCGCGGGTGTGCTGCTGGCGGCCGTATCCGGGGGCGTCACGGCCGCCGTGATCCTTCTGTCGGTTCGGCTTTCCGCGCGTGGCGTGGGGCCCCTCGCCCAGTTCGGACTGAGGTTCGTGCTGTATGCCACCCTGGCTTGCGTCGCTGCCCTGGCCGGCATTGACGACAAAGGCACCGAGGTGTCCGGGTGGCAGATCACCAAAGCGGTGCTGGTGGGGTTGGCCGTGATCGCCTTTCCACTCTACCTGGTGCAGAAAGCGGTCGCTCTGATTTCAGCGACCACGATTGCAGCCGTGACGGCGCTTGGTCCGGCCTTGGTTTTTGGCCTGCAGATACTGGAAGGGCGGGTGGCCTATGCGCCGGCGACGCTTGCGGGGCTGGCCCTTTACATTGCGGGGGCGTTGATCGCCGTGGCCGCGGCAACCCGCGAGACGCAACGGACAGAGCGGCCGTGAGGGCTGCACCGGCGCCCAAAACCGATCGGCCTGGGGCGCCCGGTTCCGGTCTGCGGCAAATTGTCCCAGGGATCGACTGTTCGGTTGGCCTGAGGGGCTCCGGCCGGAAAACTGGGTTACGGTATGCATTCAGCAATTCGCCGCCGTTCCGGCGTGCCCGTCCCATCGGCCGCTGCAGCCGTTCGCGCCGCGGTCCCCCCGAACGACAATCCGCACCTGGAGGAGATTCCCGCCATGACCTCCCATTTCGACCGCCGTGCCTTCCTCAAGACCACGGCTGCCGCCGGGGCGCTGGCCGCCGCGGGCGGCGTGCCGCTGCCGGCGCGGGCCGGCGCGGTGCCGCGGATGGCCTTGTTGACCAGCACGGCCCAGTTCGACCCGGTGCGTCCGGAGGCGGCCCGCGTGATCGCGCGCGAGATGGAGGCGATCGGCTGGGGGGTCGACGCCACGCCCTTGGACTACAACCAGGGCATCCAGAAAGTCATCATGGAGCATGACTACGACATGTTCCTGGTCCGCCTGTCCGGCCAGTCGGTGCGCATTGACCCGGATGTGTTCCTCTACCAGGTGCACCACACCTCGCAGTACCGGGCTGGCGGCTTCAACTGGACGGGCTACAGCAACCCGGAGGTGGACGAACTGGTCGCGGCGCAGCGCCAAGAGATGGACGTGGCCACACGCCAGGCCCTCGTCTATGAGGCCCAGGCCCGGATCGCGGACGATCAGCCCAACGCCGTGCTGATGTATCCCAAGATGACCAATGCCTACCGGTCGGACCGATTGCGCAACATGGTTCCCATGATGGGCGAAGGCATCGGCAGTATCTGGACCGATGTGGGCATGGAAGTCGTCACAGGCGACGGCTATGTGCGCACCGGCGCCACCTCGCCGATCAAGAACCTGAACCCGATCGCCACCAAGGATGCGCTCGAGTTCATGGAACTGCGCATGATCTATGACCGGCTGTTCCAGGTTGGCCCGAGCGGCACCGCCGAACCTTGGGCCGCCGAAGGGTTCACGCTGGTCGATGCCACCACCATCGACATCACGCTCCGCCCGGGCATGAAATTCCACGACGGCGTCGATGTGACCGCCGAAGACGTCAAGTTCAGTTTCGACTACCAAAAAGAGGTGCAGGCACCGTTTATCATCAAGGCGCTGGAGGAGATCGAGACCGTCGAGATCACCGGGCCGCTGGCGGTGCGCCTTAAACTGGTCAAGCCGTTCGCACCGCTGTTCAACACGCTGCTGTCGACCATGTTCATCATTCCCAAGCATATTTGGGAAAAAATCCCTGACGAGGTCGACGTCGACGACGCGCTCAACTATGCCAACACCACCCCGATCGGCAGCGGCCCGTTCAAGTTCGACTATTGGAACCGCGGTGCCGAACTCAAGGTGACGGCGTTCGAAGGCCATCACCACCAGCCGAAATGCGCCGGCATCATCCGCATCGTCTACGGCAGCCATGACGCCATGGCCGCAGCCATCGAGCGCAACGAGTGCGACCGCACGCGCTACATCCTCAACCCGGTGCTGATGCTCGACCTGAACCAGGTGCCGGGCGTGGTCGGTGAAGGCTATCCGGGCCACGGCATGTATGTGTTGAGCTACAACACCAAGAAAGCGCCGTTCAACGACCCGGCGTTCCGGCGGGCGCTGCAGTACATGTTCCCGCGCGAGGTGCTGACCGAAATCGTCATGAATGGTCAGGCCGACCCGGGCGGCTCCATGATCGCGCCGGTCAACGCATTCTGGCACAACCCGGAGGTTCCCCTGCCCGGCCAGGACATCGACCGGGCCAAACGCATCCTCGCCGACGCCGGCTACACCTGGAGCGGCGGGCAGTTGATGCTGCCGGGTTGATCCCATACGAACCCTCTCCCTTTGGGAGCGGGACTCATGTTCGGGGCAGGGATATGAAAGTTACCAATAGTCGGTTGGGGCACGGCGCGCGCGGACCTTGGATTTCCAGGACAAGCGGAGAGACGCCGTGCCCCAACATCTGGCGTTTCCTCTGGCTGATAGGCCGGATGGTGTGGCGATCTGCCCCGAAGCTCTCGATACCTGGAAGACCGTGCCGGCAGATCGCCACACCCGACGCAAATGCAATAGAAAGTTGTGTGAATGCCGTAGCCCAAACGGAGAGGGGCATTCATCTGGGTGGGGGTGATGAAAGCATACATCGTCCAGCGCAGCCTGTTGTCGCTGCTCACCATCTTTGCGGTGGCGACCATCCTGTTCATCCTGTTCCGGCTGTTGCCCGGCGACCCGACCGCGCAGGTGATCAGCCCGGCGCTGGATGAGGTGGCGCAGGCGCGGCTCAAGGAGGCGTACGGCCTCGATCAACCCATGATCGTACAGTATGTTCTGTACCTGAAGAATCTGGTCACCCTGGAGTGGGGCCGGTCGTTCACGACGTCGGAGCCGGTGTTCGACGTGTTGGCGTATCGGTTCTGGAACACGCTCCTGCTCATGGGCATCGGCTTGTCGTTCAGCCTGGTGCTGGGCGTGTTCCTGGGCATGATCATGGCCTGGTGGCGCAACGGCCCCTTGGACATCGGCGCCACCATCGCCGCCATGGTCAGCCAGTCGGCGCCACCCTTCATCACCGGGCTGTTGCTGCTGATCGTGCTCAGCTATCGGCTCGGGATGTTCCCGACCGGCGGCATGATGCCGCCCGGCACCAACATTTCCGGCGTGTGGGACGTGGTCACCTCGGCGCAGTTCTACCACCACCTGGTGCTGCCGACCATCACCGTGGCCGCCTATTACCTGGCCACGCCCATGCTGGTGATGCGCGACAGCATGCTGGAGGTGCTGGGCAGCGATTACATCGAATTCGCCCAGGCCAAGGGCCTGCCGCCGCACAAGGTGATGATCCGCCATGCCGCGCGCAACGCACTGATGGCCGTGGTCACCGTGTCGTCGCTGCTGCTCGGCTTCGCCATCGGCGGCCAGGTGGTGGTGGAGACCGTGTTCTCCTGGCCCGGCATGGGCCTGCTCATGGTCGAGGCCGCCGCGCGGCACGACTATCCGGTCGCCCAGGCCACGTTCCTGGCGCTCGCCGTCTTGATCATCCTGCTCAATTGGGCCGCCGACATTTCCTATGGCTGGCTCGACCCGCGCATCAAAGTCGGCGGCGGCAGCCATGGCTAGGCGCCGGTGCTCCACAGCGCCGTCCGGAGGATTGTCATGAAGATCATCGGGCTTGAGGCGTTTCACCTGCGTGTCCGCTTCGTCGTGCCCTACAAACTGTCCAAGCTGTACGGCACGGTCACCCATTCCGACGCCGTGGTGATCCGCGTGCGTACGGATGACGGGCTGGTCGGTTTTGGTGAAGCCAACCCGCACCCGCAGTTCAACGGCGAAACCGCCTCCGGTCTGCTGGCACTGTTCCGCGATACCCTCGGGCCGGCACTGCTCGGTCTGGAGGCCGGCAGTCCGGCCGCCGTGGATGCGGCGATGGACGCGGTGCTCGCCGGCAACCTGGGGGCCAAGGGCGCCGTTGCCATGGCGGCCTGCGATCTGGCCGGCAAGGCCCGCGGCGTGCCGGTGCATGCCCTGCTGGGTGGCGCGCTGCATCGGACGCTGCCGGTGCTCTGGCCCTTGGGCAACGGCACGGCGGAGGAGGACGCCGCGGTCATCGACGCCAAACGCGCCGAAGGCTACACCAGCTTCATGGTCAAAATGGGTGTCAACCCGGTCGCCGACGACATCCGGCGGCTGTCCGCGCTGACCGAGCGCTATGGCGACGCCGTCACCCTGATCCCGGATGCCAACCAGGGCTGGACGGTGGCCGAAGCCCTGCGCTTCGCCGCCGGCGTGGCCGAGCTGGGCTTGCCGTTGCTGGAACAACCGGTGGCCAAGGGCAATCTGGCCGGGCTGAAGCGGGTGCGCGACGCCGCCGGCCCGCCGGTGTCGGCCGATGAGAGCCTGACCGACCTGACCAGCGCCTGGACCTTGGCCCAGGACGGTGTGGTCGATGCCTTCAGCCTCAAGGTGGCGAAGAACGGCGGCCCCCTGCGCACGGCCAAGATCGCCGCGGTGGCCGAGGCCGCCGGCATCGGCATCCTGATGAATTCCATGCTTGAGCTGGGCATCACCCAGGCCGCCTCGCTGCAGCTCGGCTGTACCCTGCCCCATCTGCTGCCGGTCGGTCACGCCTACATGTCGACGCTGCGGTTCCTGGACGACGTGACCGATTTTTCCGGTTTCGTCAAAGACGGCGTGGTGCATGTGCCCGACCGGCCGGGCCTGGGTATCGCAGTGGACGAAGCGGCGCTGCAGCGGCTCAGCGTCGGACAGATTCGGGTGGAGTGACCGGTCATGCGCGCGATCCGTGGGGTTCTGAAGGCGTTGGGGCGGGGCCTGCTCGACCAGCTCCGCATCATCGGCGCGAGCCCGCTCGGCACGGTCGGGGCGCTGATCGTGCTGATGTTCGCCCTCGTCGCCATCTTCGCCCCGGTGATCGCCCCGCACGACCCGTGGGACATGCTGCGCGGTGCCGACGGGCGCATCGCCATGAACCGGCCGCCGTCGGACGAGTTCCTGCTCGGCACCACCAAAATGGCGCGCGACGTGTTCAGCCAATTGGTCTGGGCGACCCAGACCACCATGATCATCGGTCTGGTCTCGGGTGCCATCTCCATTCTCATCGGCGCCAATATCGGCCTGATCGCCGGCTATTACGGCGGACGCATCGACGAAATCCTGATGCGCTTCACCGATATCGTCTACGGCATGCCGTTCCTGCCCTTCATCATCGTGTTGATAGCCTTGTTCGGGCGCAGCTTCTGGTTCGTCATCCTGGCCATCGTGCTGATCATCTGGCGCTCCTCGGCGCGGGTGATCCGGGCCCAGACTTTGGCGCTGCGCCACCGGCAGTTCGTTCTGGCGGCCAAGGCGCGCGGCTGCAGCGATCTGCGCATCATCTACCGCCACATCATGCCCAACATCATGCCGCTGTTGCTGTTGTACACGGCGTTCAACATCGCCTGGTCGGTGATCGCCGAGGCCGGTGCGAGTTTTCTGGGTTTCGGCGACCCGAATGCGCTGACCTGGGGCGGCATGCTGTATGACCTGTGGATTTCCGGGCGTTTGCGCACGGCCTGGTGGTGGTTCGCGCCGCCCGCCATCTGCATCGTGCTCCTGGTCTGCGCGTTGGTGTTCGTCAGCCGCGCCTATGAAGAGGTCGCCAACCCGCGGCTGCGGCAGCGTTGAGGGAGGCCGCGGGTCATGCTTCTGGAAATCGAAAACCTCAAGGTGCATTACCACACCCGCGCCGGCGTGGTGCGGGCGGTCGACGGCGTGTCGCTCAGCATCGGCGAGCACGAAGTGTTCGGCATCGCCGGTGAGTCCGGTTGCGGCAAGTCGACCCTGATCCGTGCGCTCATGCGCCTGGTGCCGCGCACCGCCAAGGTGACCGCCGACCGCTTCACCTTCCGCGGGCGCGATTTGCTGACCATGCCGGACCGCGTGTTCCGGCGCGACATGCTGTGGAACGAGATCGCATTGGTGCCGCAGAGCGCCATGAATTCGCTCAACCCGGTGTACCGGGTCGGCGACCAGATCGTCGAAGCGATCCGCACGCATTCCACGGCGTCGCGGCGCGACGCGGAGAGCCGGGTCGCCGCACTGTTCGATATGGTCGGCCTGCAGCCGGATCTGGCGGCGCGTTACCCGCACCAGTTCTCCGGCGGTATGCGCCAGCGCGCCATGATCGCCATGTCGCTGGCGCTCGACCCCAGCCTGGTGGTGATGGACGAGCCGACCACCGGGCTCGACGTACTGGTGCAGGAGCGCATCCTGCGCCGGCTGGCCGAGCTGCGCACGCGCATCAAGAGCTCGATCCTGCTGATCACCCATGACATCTCGGTCATCGCCGAGATGAGCGACCGGATCGCCATCATGTATGCCGGGCGGCTGATGGAGCAGGCCGGCACGGAGGCGATCTTCGATGAGCCGTTCCACCCCTATTCCCTCGGGCTGCAGAACGCCTTCCCCAGCATCCGGGCCCTGGACCGGTCCTTGATCTCGATCCCCGGCTCGCCGCCCAATCTGATCAATGCCATTCCAGGCTGCGTGTTCGCCGAGCGCTGCCCGTTCGTGCGGGAGGACTGCCGCACCGCCCGGCCACCCGACTTGGAAATCGCCGCCGGCCATCGGGTCGCTTGCCTGCGCACCGCCGACATCGCCCAGATCCGGGCCGCCGCCAAGGAGAAGGCGACATGGCGCTCTTAGAAGTCGAAGGCCTGACCCGGCATTTTCACCTGCGCCGCAGCCTGTTCGACCGAGTATTGGGCGGCGGGGCGGACCATGTCATCAAGGCGGTGGAAGGCGTGTCGTTCACCCTGGACAGCGGCGAGATCCTGGGTATCGCCGGTGAATCCGGCTGCGGCAAGTCGACCACCTGTCTGATGATCACCAAACTGCTGGAGCCGAGTGCCGGCAGCATTCGCTTCAAGGGCGCGGACATCCGCGGTCTCAAAGGCCAGACACTGCGCGACTACCGCCGGCAGGTTCAGATCATCTTCCAGGACCCGTATGAGTCGCTGAACCCGCGGTTCACGGTGTTCGACCTGGTGGCCGAAGCGCCGCGCGCGCTCGGGCTCTGGGACGAGGCCGAGACCGAAGAGCGTGTGCTGCGCACCCTGGGTCTGGTCGGCCTGAAACCCGAGGCGTACAAGGACCGCTTTCCGCACGAGATGAGCGGCGGCGAGCGCCAGCGCGTGGGCATTGCTTCGGCTTTGGTGGTGGAGCCGGAACTGGTGATCGCCGACGAGCCGCTCTCCATGCTCGACGTCTCGATCCGCGCCGGAATCTTGGATCTGATCCGCGATCTGTCCGAGCGGTTACACTTCTCGTGTATCTACGTCTCGCACGACCTGTCGATCCTGGCCAACATCACCCAGCGCCTGATGATCATGTATCTGGGCCAGGTGATGGAGCTGGGGCCGGTGCGCCAGGTGGTGACCTCGCCGTTGCACCCCTATGCCGCCGCCCTGATTGCCGCCGTGCCGGTGCCCGACCCGCGCGTGAAACGCCCCGTGCCCAAGATCAGCGGCGACGTCTCCCAACCCATCGACCCACCCCCCGGCTGCCGATTCCAGGCCCGCTGTCCCTTGGTGATCGACCGCTGCCGCGCCGAAACCCCACCCCTGCGCGAGCTGCGCCCGGAGCAGTGGGTGTCGTGCCACCGGGCCGAGTAGGATGCGCCGGGCGCATCCCTGTCTTTCTGTGCGACCGCTGCGCTGCCTGAGCACAGGTGCCATGCTGCCTGCCCGGCCGACGGCATACACGCGATGCACCCACCGATACCATGAACGGAAGTTTTGACCGACGCGGCGCACCCCCGTAGGGCCTGCTTCAGCAGGCCGCGGCCGGGATCAGCGCTTCAGAGCGTCTTCCGCTCACTCTGGTTCGCGGAAGACGCTCTAGCCAGTTGATTTTTCAGCTTTCTGGCTGCACGAGGCGCGCTGAAGCACGCCCTAGGAGAATAGACCCATGTGTCACTCCGATCGTTTGTTGGTCTGAGTCCCGACTGCGGACTAGCCCTACGCCAGGTATGACGGGATAGGCACGCGGAACACGAAACCGGTGCGCATGCCTTCGGGGCCATGCACCGTCACCGTGCCGTCCTCATCGACCAGCCACCTCGCGGCGCACCCCGTAGGGCCTGCTTCAGCAGGCCGCGGCCGGGATCAGCGCTTCAGAGCGGTTTCCGCTCACTCTGGTTCGCGGAAGACGCTCTAGCCAGTTGATTTTTCAGCTTTCTGGCTGCACGAGGCGCGCTGAAGCACGCCCTACGAGAATAGACCCATGTGTCACTCCGATCGTTTGTTGATCTGAGTCCCGACTGCGGGCTGGCCCTACGCCAGGTATGACGGGACAGGCACGCGGAACACGGAGCCGGTGCGCATGCCTTCGGGGCCATGCACCGTCACCGTGCCGTCCTCATCGACCAGCCACACCTCGCGGGCACCGGCTCCGAGATACCAACAAAGCAGCGGCGGGCGGGCGGGGGCCCATCACTGCCGTACCCGGTGGGCCGGGACGTGCGGGCTGGCGGTGGTGCTTTGGCCGGGGTGGCTTTCCAGGGCGATTCCCCAGGTCATCGTCGTTCAGGTCGTACCGTCCCGCCTCGATCTTGGACAGGTCGAGCAGATCGTTGATCAACGTCATGAGCTGTTCGCCGCTCTTGAGGATGAAGTCGGCGTAATCGCCGTAGCGACCTTCCAGGCGGCCGCGCACACCCATCGACATGGCCTCCGAAAAGCCCATGGCGGCGTACTGCCGAGAGAGCCTTAAAGGTCGTCATTCAGGAAGCGTCCGTACAAGGTATTTCGACATGTTCGGTCGACGACCTCGTCCAAGCCATAGGAGCTTCCGGACTCTCCAACAGCAGGTTTCCGGTCTGGTCGGAGACGTTGACGATCGGGTCAACGCGTTTCCGAATTTGACTGCGGTTTTTTACACTTCCGGCCATTAACGCCGATCCTCACCGTGGTCAAACAGGGACGGCGGGTGTCGATGCCGCGCTGGACGGCCAACAGCGCACCAGCGATGGATACAATCCACGAACGGCGCTGGACCGTCTTGACGGCGGTGGCACCGATGCCATCGGCGAACAGGGTGGCTGGGTTTCGGCACGCCGGAACCGGCGTTGGAGTGGTCGGATCGGGACGGCAGACCAATGGGAAAGGCCCCGTCCGGCAGCCATTGGCCGGACGGGGGGGTGTCCTGCTACGCCCGTTCGCCCAGGGCTCTGATGTGGTCGGGCAAGCGGTCGTTGGAGCCGTAGAGAAAGTGGTTGTGCATGCGCTCGGAGAAGCGGCTGGCTTCGGTGGTGCGGCCGACGGCTTCGGCGACCTGGCGGATGTGCATGGGAGCGGCCCCGCAGCAAATGCCGAGATAGCGGATGCCCAGATCATACGCCTGTTTGGCGAAGGCGCCGACCTCGTAGCGGTTGCAATACAGAGGGTCGAGGGCGGTCGGGAAGGGGCGGCCGTGCGGAGCCGGGCAGGTGCAGCGTTGCGCGTCGGTCAGGCTGAAGAAGGTCGGCTCGGCCTCTGTCGTACGATACGGGATCGGTAGCGCCCCGACATGGCACGATACGGCCGCCCGGATGCGCTGGAGCCACGGCAGCATGGTCTCCGGACCGCGGAAGCAGTTCATGCCGACCACATCGGCGCCACGCGCCTCCAGCGCCTGGCAAGTCTCGACGATGCCCCAGCCATCGGACATTTCATTCATCGCCATGGGGGCAATGGTGATCACCACAGGCAGTCCGCTCGCCTGCGCCACCTCGAGCGCGCAGAACGCTTCCTCGGCGAAATAGAAGGTCTCGCCAATGATCAGGTCCGCCCCCTCGTCGACCGCCCAGCCCACCATCTCTTCGAACATGCCGCGCACCGTGTGCTGCACCACGGCATCGCCCGGCTTCCAGATGTTGGAGTTGGATATATTGCCGGCCATCAGGTTGTCCGCCCTGGCGTCGGCAACCGTGCGCGCGATCTTGAGCGCGGCGCGGTTAAGCGGCTCGAGCAGGGTCTCCTTGCCGATCACGCGCATCTTCTCGCGATGGCCGTTGTAGGTGAAGGCCTCGACGATGTCGGAGCCGGCACGCTGGAAGTCGCGGTGCAGTGCCTCCAGAGCTTCGGGGTATTCCAGGGCGACTTCCGGCACGAATTCGCCAGCACTTAGATAACCGCGTCGCTCCAACTCGAACAGGAAGCCTTCGGCACAAAGGACGGGACCGTTGTTCAGCCGGTCCACCAGAACGTTGACAGCCATGGTCTCTCTCTCCAGGACGCAAGGGGCCAGGGTGTTTTGGTTCGCAGGTGAACGTCGTTGTTGTGAGCTGAGCCTGACGAAGGGGGTTCGACGCAACGTTCCTCAGCGCGCAGTGGGCCGGAAATGCGGCGCCGCTTCGACCGGTTGGCGGAGTTTCGGCACGCCCACGCGCCCATGAGGGTAGACCGATGCCGGCCGCTTTATGCCGGATGTGCGGCGAGAAGTGGCCTGGATACGACAGACGCGGCCGGCGTCCGGGTTTCGCGATGGAGGAGCATCGACGGACCGGGCCGATCAGATGTCGGCGTTCCGGTGATGCGACCCCTGAGCATCCCATGGTGTCGGGTCCGCCACAGCAGGTCGATGGGGCCAACCGAGTCCCGGCTTGTTTGTCGAATTGATACATCACCACAAATTACAATGTATTAAATAAAATATTGCACCCAACTCACCCAATACTGGCGGGGGATATGCGCGAAAACATTCCTATTTCAGTCTCCTATCATGCCAAGAGCGTGCGTATATAATTATTTCTTGTGAACAAATATCACCAATCGACTGTCTCTGGATGACATCGTTGAAGTTTGCATCGTGCAAGCCTGTATTTTGTCACTTTTCAGCCTTTTTCCTCTCACCATGACTCATTTCACAGTGGGGCGTATGCCACGCTGGGTGCACTGGAGTTTGAGTTCATCGACAGCCATGACCGATCTGCCTCTAGAACCTGTTTTTCTTGACTGTTTGTTCCTCGAGCCTACTCTCCCTTTCTGAAGTGGCTGATGTGCCAGCTCCTCAGTTATCAGCAACAAGTCTCTTTATACATATCGAGAGCCATCAATAACCCGTAAAGAGATAACAATATGCCCACCATATCGTCGTCCGAAATCCTCACTCGGAACCTGGTACCGAGTGGCATTCTGCTTCCATCTGCCAAGAATCCGTTCGTGATTCAGGGTTATTTTCTTCAGGTTTCGCTGCCCCCGACCTCAACTCTGCACCCGAGTTTCAATGTATTCTTTCGTGAGACCACAGACTTCACCCAAGGTGCGGGACAGTCGGCTCTTCAGGCGCAATACACTGATACCGATGGCCCGCATTGATGACAGGTTCGGTTTCGGCGCTGAACGAGGAGCGCCGGCATCCCTGCCGGCTGGACCGCCGCCATCTTGGTGGCCGGCTGCTGGGCGTGGTC
>JANQJV010000231.1 GCA_028281465.1 Azospirillaceae bacterium
ATCGGCGAATTGACGGTGGAACGGGATTTTTTGCGACAGAGGTCCGGTCGATGAGCCGGGCCATTCGCCTGGGCATGGTCGAGCGTGGTCACCCGGATGCACCGGTGACCC
This sequence comes from Azospirillaceae bacterium, assembly GCA_028281465.1. Lineage (GTDB taxonomy): Bacteria > Pseudomonadota > Alphaproteobacteria > Azospirillales > Azospirillaceae > JANQJV01. The sequence goes on from JANQJV010000231.1 coordinate 112, forward strand.
GGCAATGCCACCTCCTTGGTTTGGCGCGGTCGAGCGTCTCTTACAAACCGGTTCCGGCTTCCGAGGCCGATCTGACGGTGATGCGGCTGATCGACGAGCAGTATCTGCGCACGCCGTACTATGGCAGCTGGCGGATGGCGGTAGCGCTGAGCCGGGCCGGACATCTGAGGTGGACCCCACCGATCGGACAGGGGTGGGCCTGAATTAAGAGAGAGTGCCGCCGTTCGTTGGACCCTTGCCGAGGCTTATTGGGCAGGATCCGGGGATACTGGTAGCACCTTTTCTTGAGCTATAGAATCACTTTTGTAGATGCTGTTGGGCCTGTGGGTAGATGGGCGAAGGCGAGCAATTGGCTTCGCCGCACCTTCGGTGTCCCCATGGTTCCTTGCTCGGATCTTTCCTTGGGCACACTGTTTGTCGGGACCTTGGGGAAAGCGCAGTCGGTCGGCGGAGCCGATCGTCCACATATCCACAGGCCGGCGCTGGCTGCAAAGACCTCGCGAGGCGTTCCGTAGCCCAATGCCTGATGGGGACGGGTGTCGTTGTAGTGCGTGAGGTAGGCGCCGATGCCGTTGTGTGCCTCGGTTGCGGTGGCGTGGGCCTTGATGAAGACCTCCTCGTACTTCAGGCTCCGCCACAGGCGCTCAACGAAAACATTGTCCATGCATCGCCCTATGCCGTCCATGCTGATCCGGATTCCTGTGTTGTCAGGACTCCGGTGAAGGCCTCGCTGGTGAACTGGCTGCTTTGGTCGGTGTCAGATATCTCAGGGCTCCCGTGGCGAACCAGGGGGGCAAGCCGGAGATTACGGTCACCACATCCGTTTCAGGGGATACCTTGCTGCTTGCGGGTTTGACACCCGATCAGCTTCAGGACAATATGCTGCCGATCTAGTGAGGAGGCGTTTTTCAACAGAAGCGTCACTCAGGCACTCATCTCTGGGTTAGCGCCCGTCTCTTAGTGTCCGACCGAAAATGGGTTGAGTGAATTCAGCCACTTGTGATTCCGTCGTGTTGCGAATGCGGACGGAGGCACAAGATGTCGTGGACTGAAATCATCTGCCCCAAGTATCAGCCCGATGGCCTCAGATGTCCAAGCGATATGACTGATAAAGAATGGGAAAATATCGAACCACTTATGCCGGCCGCCCGCAAGCGGGGCCGACCGAGGATGACTTTACTGTGAGAGGTTGTAAACGCCCTGCTGTACATTTCCACGACCGGATGCCAGTGGCGTTTGTTGCCCAAGGATTTTCCTCCTTACTCTACAGTTCAGGGGTACGTCTATGATTGGCGTGACGATGGTACTTGGAAAGCGATCAAATTCGCCTTGGTTGCTGCGGCATGTGAGGCGGAAGGGCGAGGGGTGAGTCCAACGGCGGGCATGATTGACAGCCAATCGGCGAAAACGGCATATTATGACAGATGCGAGCAGCAATCTCGTTGACGCAGTCATCCATCCTGCGGATGTCCAAGATCGCGACGGTGCACCTTTGGTTCTGAGTCACAGTCGTCGACTGTTCCCATGGCCTCGTCATGTCTTCGCTGATCAAGGCTATGCAGGCGCCAAGCGAATTGAGACGTTGGCCGGCCTCGGTCGCTGGACGATCGAGATCGTGAAACGGCCCGATGCCGCGAAAGGCTTCGTCCTCTTGCCACGACGATGGGTTGTCGAACGGACGCTTGCCTGGCTTAACAGGAATCGGTGCCCGGCAAAGGACTTCGAAGCATGTGTGGAAAGTGCACACGTCTGGCTTATGGTCGCGAGTATCAGACTGCTCATGAGGAGACGGGCAAGAGCCTGATACAACCTGCGCGATTCTGAGTCAGACTCTTATGAGTACTTGGCTGCACATTGAATTGTGGCCGACATGGCAGAGGGTAACCAACCAATGCGAGTTTGTGTTTTGGGTGGCGACGGCTACCTCGGTTGGCCGTGCTCAGTATACTTGTCCGCACGCGGACATCAGGTTCTGACGCTTGATAGTTTCATCAAGCGCGAGTGGGAAAAGAAAGTTGGTTCCGAACCGCTGGCCGTCGTGAAGTCTCTGGAGCATCGAATTGAGGCGTGGCGGACCTTGTCCGGTCACGATATCGCGTTCCGCGTGGTTGACATTGCGAACGAACCGGAAGCGCTCTGTGACGCGCTCGCGACCTTTCAACCCGAAGCGATCGTTCACTTTGCCGAACAATGCTCAGCTCCGTACTCCATGGCCAGCCGGGTTCATGCCGTGGAGACGCAGAGAAACAATGTGATGGGGACGCTGAACCTGATGTTTGCAGTCCGGGAAACTTGCCCCGAGGCGCATCTGGTGAAGCTCGGCACCATGGGCGAATACGGTACACCCAACATAGACATCGAAGAAGGCTGGCTCGAAGTCGACCACAAGGGTCGACGCGACCGTGTTCTGTATCCGAAACGACCGGGATCCTTCTATCACCTGAGCAAAGTGCACGATTCCGCAAATCTGGAATTCGGCTGTCGGATATGGGGCCAGCGCGTCACGGATCTCAATCAAGGCGTTGTCTACGGCCATACCATCGAAGAGCTGGGCGACGCCCCCGATTTGGGCACCAGCTTCCACTACGACGCCACATTCGGCACCGCCATCAACCGGTTTGTTGTGCAGGTCGTCGCCGACGTCCCGCTGACGGTCTATGGCCGCGGCGGTCAGACCCGCGGTTATCTCAACATCCGCGACACCATGCGGTGCATCGAACTGGCACTTCTCTTTCCGGCGAAACGCGGTGAGTTTCGGGTTTTCAATCAAATCACCGAGAACTTCTCCGTCAACGCCCTGGCTGCGAAGGTGGCTCGCGTCGGCAATGCCATGGGGTTCCGCGCCCGCATCGACCACATTCCAAATCCACGGGTCGAACTCGAAGAGCACTACTATAATCCGACCTACACCGCCCTGCGTGATCTCGGACTGGAGCCGCATTTGCTCACGGACCGGGCGATCGAAGGCATGATTCTCCACGCCGTGCGGCATCGCCATCGCATCAATGTCGACAGTATTCTGCCAAAGATTGGCTGGGCCTAGAACTATAGGCCGTAGAGAAGACCGCTCGTTGGGCACCGTCATTGCTCACCGAATCGGCCCGAATGGTGGTGAATGGCGTTTTCGGCTGACGGCGATTAGGCTGAACTTCGACAGTGATTTTGACGAACTCCTTTAATATCAACGCGTTGTATATAGGCATGATGTCTTTAGCACCACAGGGGCGGTTCCCTGCTGTGATGGGGCGGATTTTGATCCGATCAGTTTGTGGTGTCTGGGACGGCATCCGCGGTGGGATTGGCTCCTTCAAGTTGGCGGATCAGGGGTGGCAGTGCGACGCCGGTTGCCTGGAGCAGTTTTCCGGCGATACCAGTGGTTGCGGTTCAGACAGTGCAGCGGGTGCCGGCTTGCCCCGAGTTTGCGGTGGCTAGGCATTGGGGCCGGTTTTTGCGACCTGTATTGTTTAATATCAATGAGTTAGCCTAGAGTCGCGGTCCGGAAAGTCAATCGTCATAGACACACGACCATACTTCTTAACGGTTGCCAGGTATCATGTACATGCTACGACCTAGGCATGTATCTGCGGGTCTCACAGCGGCGCAATCGGGATGGCTCGGTCGTCACCGACGATGGTCTGGCCGAGAACGTCTGGAATGCCGAGACCAAGCGCTCCGAAGCGCGGGTCGTTCACAGCTTTGGCCGCGCCGATCGGCTCGACCGGGCAGGTCTGGAACGGCTGGTCAAGAGCATTAACCGGGTGCTCGACGCCGAGGCGGACGCGGCAGCCGCCGCAGTGCCGCCTCCGACCACCACCGGCTCGATCGATCCTGACGAGCTGGCCTTCGAACGCGTCTATGACTACGGCGTGGTGCTGGTGGCGCGCGCCTTGTGGGAGCGGCTCGGCATCGGCCCGGCGATCAGGGCGCGGGTGACTGGGGATGGTCTCACGGCGCCGCACGAGGCGGCCCTGTTCGCCATGACCACCAACCGGCTGGAGGCGCTGACGTCGAAGCTCGGTTGCGCCACACGCTGGCTGCCGGACCGCGCCTGGCTACCCGAGGCCGCCGACCTGACCGTCCACTACCTCTATCGGGCCTTGGATGACTTGTCGGACTGGATGGACGACATCGAGACGGAGGTCTTCTCCAGGACTGCAAACCTGCTCAATCTCGATGTCGACC
>JANQJV010000236.1 GCA_028281465.1 Azospirillaceae bacterium
TGTCGGCGGCAACGCGAAAGCCGAAGCTGTCGAGCTGGTACGACAGGCGGAAATCATTGCGCGTGGCCGTGCCGACGCGGCCGTCGGTGCTCCGGTAGGGCGCGCTTGAGCGCGCCGCGACTGGGCGTAGCGCTGCGACCCCCGCGCCCGCCGCGGCGCGCTCGAAGCGCGCCCTACGCAGGGCCCCTGTCAGACTGTCGGCGGCAACGCGAAAGCCGGAGCTGTCGAGCTGGTACGACAGGCGGAAATCATTGCGCGTGGCCGTGCCGACGCGGCCGTCGGTGCTCCAGTAGGGCGCGCTTGAGCGCGCCGCGACTGGGCGTAGCGTTGCGAGCCCGCGCCCGCCGCGGCGCGCTTGAAGCGCGCCCTACGCAGGGCCCTGTCAGAATGTCGGCCGTTGCGGCGACCAGGGGCTTCGCCCCTGGATCCGAGCAGAGGTCAAGTCTCAAGCCGGCTCGCGGGCGGCGGCGGCAACACGAAAGTCGAAGCTGATTTGGATGCGCGCGGGCACACCCTCCTGTTCCGCGTCAAGCCGTTACGCCGCTGTGGCCCCCCCCCGCCCCAGCGCTTCGGTGATCAGCGCCTTGGTTTCCGGGATGCCGTAGAGGGCGATGAAACTGCCCATGCGCGGGCCCGTGGTCTGGCCGAGCAGGGTTTCGTACAGCGCCTGGAACCATTGGCGCAGTTCGGCAAAGCCGTGTTGCTTGCCGATGGCATACACCTCGGTCTGGATGTCTTCTGCCGCGGCCGTGACCGGCAGGTCGTCCAGCCGCGCGGCCAGGCTGCGCAGGGCGTCGGCCTCAGCAGCGGTGGGGGCGCGGTAGTGCTTGGTCGGGCGCACGAAATCCTGGTAGTAGCGCACGGCGTAGCCGACCAGATGGTCCAGGAACGGCGCCGTGGCTGGCGTCGCCTCGGGCGCGTAGCGGCTGATGAAGCCCCACATCACGTCTTTGCTTTCGGCATTGGCCGCCCCGGCCAGATTCAGCAGCAAGGAGAAGCTGACATCGGCGCGATGCCCCGGCACCGCGCCGTCGTGGATGTGCCAGGCCGGGTTCTCCAGGCGCTTGGCCGGTTCCTCTGCAGCGAACTTGCCGACGAAGGTCAGGTAATCGTCGACCGCGCGCGGGATCACGTCGAAATACAGTTTCTTGGCCGCACGCGGCTTCTGGAACATGTACAGCGCCAGGCTTTCCGGCGGTGCATAGCTCAGCCACTCTTCGATGGTGATGCCGTTGCCGAGCGTCTTGGAGATCTTCTGCCCCTGTTCGTCCAGGAACAGCTCGTAGTTGAAACCCTCGGGCGGCCGGTGCCCGAGGATGCGACAGATCTTGCCGCCCAGGTCGACCGAAGAGATCAGGTCCTTGCCCGACATTTCGTAGTCGACCCCAAGCGCATACCAGCGCATGCCCCAATCCGGCTTCCACTGCAGCTTGCACAGCCCGCCGGTCACCGGCTGCTCGACCCGGGTGCCGTCCTCGTCGTCGAACACGATAGTCCCGGCCGCGGCATCCGTATGCAGGATCGGCACCTGCAGCACCCGGCCGGAGTGCGGCGAGATCGGCAGGAACGGACTATAGGTCTTGGCCCGCTCCTCGCGCAGACTGGGCAGCATGACCTGCATGATCTCGTCGTAGGTCTCCAGCACGCGGCGCAGCGCGGCATCGAACCGGCCGGAGCGGTAGCAGTCGCTGGACGACAGAAATTCGTAGTCGAACCCGAACTGATCGAGGAAGGCGCGCAGCCGGGCGTTGTTGTGATGACCGAAGCTCTCGTGCGTGCCGAACGGATCCGGGACTTGGGTCAGCGGCTTGCCCAGATGCGGCTGCAAGAGTTCAGGGTTCGGCACATTGCCGGGCACCTTGCGCAGGCCGTCCATGTCGTCGGAGAAACAAATCAGCCGGGTCGGCACATCCGACATGCGCTCGAAGGCGCGGCGCACCATGGTGGTGCGCGCCACCTCGCCGAAGGTGCCGATGTGCGGCAGACCGGACGGACCATAGCCGGTCTCGAACAGCACATGGCCCTTTTGCGGCGGCCGGTCGCCCAACCGGCCCAGCAGCTTGCGCGCCTCCTCGAACGGCCACGCCTTGGCCGCCAGGGCCAGCTCGCGCTCCGCGCTCATGCGACCGCCTCGGCGACGGCCTCGGGGTCGTTGCCGTTGCCGTTGTACTTGAAGTAATTGTCCCACATGGTGTCGAGCGTGACCAGCGCATCGGCCAACGACACGGCGGTCAGCCGCCCGTCCGTCTCCTTGACCAGGCCGAACCGGATCAGGTCGCCCAGGGCGTCGCCGATCTCGAAATCGACCGTCGTCTTGAACCGCTCGGCCAGCCAGGCTTCGATCTGCTGATCGAGTTCGTCCTTGGTCGGCGGTTGTTCGGCGGTCAGCACGAAGTGATAGCCAAGGATGGCCTCCTTGCATTCCTGCGCCTCGGCCGCGCCGATGATGTAATCGAAGAAACCGACATTGTTGTTGATGTTGCGGTAGTAGATATTGTCGCTGATTTCTTTCTGGTACTTCAACGCCTGGCGCTCGAACTTCATCCATTGGCGCATCAGGAAACCGCCGAGCGCGGCCAGGCCGCCCAGGGCTGCCACCGCCTCCGCCATCTCTTCGTCGGCCAGTTCGCTGCGCACGCCCAGATAGAACCCGAGCACCAGCATCAGCACGGTGAGCGCCGGCACCAGGTTCATGATCAGCGGAATGCCGCCGAACAGCGCCGGCACGCCAAGCATGAGTTTGTCGATGAGGCTCATGGCCGCCCGCACATTGGGCAGCAGCGTGTTCAGATCGGCGCTCGGCACATTGCGGAAGTACTTGATCATCACCGAAAACGGCCGCATCGGTCGGCTGCCCACGGTGCGCTTCTGCCAGCCCTCGGGCAGCTCCGCCTCGGTCTTGACCACGATCAGCAAGACCACGCTTTCGAACACGTCCAACTCGACCGTGCGGTTCCAGAAGCCGAAGAACCGGCGCACCGTGCGGGTTTCCCGGCGCTGGCCGCGCCGGTACAGGCGCACTTCACGGAAATCGTCCAGATCCACCTTAACCGGAACCTGCACCAGCCCCTGGGTCTCGTGTGCGTCCTGCACTTCCTGTTTGGAAATCTCGGTGAAATTGGCGTCGGACAAAACCTGCTGCAGGCGCGCGTACAGCGCTTGATACTGCGTCTCAAGCTGGGCCGTGGTCAGCTCGCCGGGAACCGCGGTTTCTGGATTGAAGTAGAAATAGCTGTCCTTGAGACACTCCAGCGTCTCATACATTTCGAAATGAAAGATATTGCCGATCATGGCGCAATAGGTGCGAAAGGCGCGGCGCTCGTCCTCCGTTGCCAGGGCAGGTCCTTCGGCGAGCGCATCCACCAGATCCGCCTTACGCACCGGGATGTAATGGCCCGGTGTCACGGCCGCGATCTTGCGCCGGTTGGCGGATTTTGCGCCCCGCTTGGTCCTGCCCCGTCCCAACATTGTCCCATCCATCCAAATGTGCGGCTTGCGTTCCGCCAATAACCCAACTAACCCTCTAGGCCCAACTGGCCCGCTTGTCCATACATGCGATGTGGTTCAGCCGTCTGCCCCATGGCGGGCTGCGGCCGGTCCCCTCCCCCTCTAGGGCATCGCTTGTCGCCATGCATTGGGTCCTTCTGTCCATCGCCATCCTGTTCGAGATCGCCGGCACGACATCCATGAAGCTGTCGGACGGATTGACGCGGCTGTGGCCGACGATCGCCATCTTCGTGTGCTACGGGATCGCTTTCGTTTTCCTCACCCTGTCGCTGAAACGGCTCGACATCGGTGTGGCTTACGCCATCTGGTCTGGGGTCGGCACAGCCCTGATCGCCATCATTGGCTTCCTTTTCTTCAAGGAAACGGCAACGCTCATGAAGGTGGCGTCGATCGGGCTGATCATCCTGGGTGTGATCGGCCTCAAGCTCGGCCAGTAATGCCGGCCGACGGTCATGGCCGTGTGCAACCCAGCGGCGAAACCGAACGAGGGGTAGAACCGAGATGCCGAATCAGTCCGGGCCGGTCACGATCCGGCTGGCGGTGGAGTCCGATCTTGCCGCCATTGTCCGGCTTCTGACCGACGATCCACTCGGGGCGGGGCGTGAGCAGTGCGGAGAGACGGTGGCGCTGGATTACGTTGAGGCGTTTGCGGCGATCGACCGGCAGGACGGCAACCACATTCTGGTTTGCGAGCGCGCGGGGCAGGTGATCGGCTGCCTGCAGCTCACCTTCATCCCCGGTCTGTCACGCCGGGGCATGCTGCGGGCCCAGATCGAAGGCGTGCGCGTTGCCACGGCGGAACGCGGACAAGGCATCGGTGCGCGTCTGTTCGAACACGCATTTGTGATGGCGGAGCGCGCCGGCTGCGGGCTGGTCCAACTGACCAGCGACCTTTCCCGCCCCGACGCCCACCGCTTTTATGCCCGGCTGGGCTTCACGGCGAGCCACGCTGGCTTTAAACGGCCGCTTCCCCGGACACAGGCAACTGAGTTGCCAAATGCGTCGGCGGTTGCCCATCCCCAAAAACGGTGATGGGGAGCGTCGACATTCTGGGCTCCCGAACGCATACTTAATTCATCAGCTTGCCAAGAGCCGGCTGCTATGAATAATATTAACAACTTCACCTTGTCGCCCGGGTGGGGTGCGGTCAACATCTCGACCCTTCCGCCTTGAAACGACCGCGGGTCACCCGCCTTCACAACATTCCGATTGGATGAGGGTTACGGCATGAGAAAATCACTGAATGTCCTTGCAGTTGTCTCAGCCGGCCTGCTGGCCGTCACGGCATCCATCTGCAGTGGCGTCCTGGCGCAGGAGAGAGTCTTGCGCACTCATTTTACTGCCGACCCTGCGATGATTGATCCAATTACCTACTCGGAATTGTTCGCGGGTGACGTTATTGGCAACATGTATGAGGGATTCGCTGCGATCGACCGCGACGGGAATGTTATACCAGCCTTGGCGGAAAGCTGGGAAGCGCACGACGATAATCTCGGTTTTCGGTTCCATTTACGCCGGGATGTGAGTTTTCACAGCGGCCGCCAATTTGGGGCCAAAGACGTCAAATGGACCTTCGAGCAAATCCTCATTCCCGGGAACAAAGGCGGGCTGACGCAGCGCTATCTCAACGGCATCATTGGGGCCGAGGCTGTCAAAACCGGCGAGACCACCGACCTGGTGGGCATCACGGTGGTCGACGAGCACACACTCGATGTTCGGTTCACCGAACCCGAGGTGTTGTTCCCCATCTTCCCGTTCTACTTCATGGACAGTGGCATCGTCGCCGAACATGGACCGGACTGGATGCGCAGCGTGTCCGCCGGCACGGGGCCATTCCAATTCAAGCGTTGGCGGCGCGGCCAGGAAGTGCGCCTGTCTGCCTTCAACGGGTATTGGGGGGATGGCCCGCACATCGATCAGGTCGTGTACCTTATCGTGCCGGACGAGAGCACGGCGGTGGCCATGTACGAGGCCGATGAATTGGACCTGTTGTATATCGGCCAGGTGGCCGGCCGCCGTGTGCTCAAGGATCCGCGCTTTGCTGACGAGTTGTTGCTGGTGCCGGCCGCCCAGATCCGCTACCTCGGCATGAACCAATCCCTCTACCCACCGTTCCGCGATATCCGGGTGCGTGAAGCAATCTGCCTCGCCTTCGACCGCGACGCCATGGTCGAAGGCCTGCAGGGCGGTGCCGGTTTCCCGCTGTACGGTCAAATCACCCCGGGGGTAGCCGGCTACAACCCGGACATTCCGCCGATCCTCTATGAGCCGGAGCGGGCCCGGGCGCTTTTGGCCGAAGCCGGGTACCCGGAAGGGCAGGGCTTGCCGCCGATCGTGGTCACCGGAACGGCCCCGAACCGAGCCACCCTGGCTTATCTGGCCAACCAGCTCAAAACGGTGCTCGGCATGCCGACCAGCGTGGAGATCGTCGAGCGCGGCATCCACATCAAGGCGATGAATGCGGGTGAGGTCGCCTTCTTCCCTTGGGGCTGGACGGCCGGCTATCCGGACGCACTCTATTTCCTGTCCCAGGTCTGGTACGGCCCCAGCCCGTACAATCGCTCACGGTGGCAAAACGACGCCTTCGACGCGCTGATCGAACAAGCGCAAGCCGAACCGGATGAGCAGATGCGCTATGGGCTTTATCATCGCGCCGAGGCGGTTCTGATGCAGGATTGGGGGACGTGTCCGACCGTTATCCGAATGCAGATTGCCGTGAAGAAGCCGAATGTGTCGGACGTCTTCCTGACTCCGTTCCGATTCCTGCCCTTCAATGCCGTCAGAATGGACGGCTAACGACGCGTTCCAGCCCCCGTGTGGGGCCAATTGGGGAGTGGGTGAGGACTGCGGCAGTGTTGGCCTATGCAATCAAACGGGTGCTCGGCCTGATCCCGGTCCTGGCCATCGCGGTCGTTGTCACGTTCATCGCCGCCCAGATGGTCCCTGGCGACCCGATCCTCGCTTTGTTGAGCGACCAATCGGGCGATCAGGAGCTGGAAGCCCGTTTGCGTGCCGACTATGGTTTAGATCGGCCGATTCTGGAGCAATTTATCGACTATGTGGCCGGGCTGCTGCAGGGTGACTTCGGTCTGTCGTTCCGCTTCGCCAATGTGCCGGTGATCGAGGTCATTGGCACGGGCCTCGCGATTAGTCCGATCCTTGCCCTGTCCGCCATGGCGCTGTCCGTTCCGTTGGGCACGGCGCTCGGAACCTTCGCCGCCCTGCGGCGCAACAGCCTGGCCGATACGGTCATCATCTTCGTCGTCGTAGCCGGTATCTCGGTGCCCAATTTCGCCATGGCCACGGTCTTGGTGTACTGGTTCGCCATCACACTCGGCGTTCTGCCGGTGGCCGGCTGGGGCACCGTGCAGCAGGCGGTTCTGCCGATCGTGGTGCTGAGCATCTCGCCCACGGCCTACATCGCCCGGCTCAGCCGCACCTACATGCTCGAGGTGTTGCAGCAGGACTACATCCGGACCGCCCGCGCCAAGGGCCTGGGCGAGCGTCTGGTGGTTCTGCGCCATGGCCTGCGCAACATGTTGGTACCGCTGTTGACCACACTCGGCATCATCTTCGGCGTGTTGCTCACCAACACCGTGGTGGTGGAAGCCATCTTCAACATCCCCGGCCTCGGGCGCATCGCCATCGATGCCATCTTCGCCCGCGACTATCCGGTGATTATGGCTGTGGTTCTGTTGTTCACCGGGTTTTATAGCATGATCAATCTCATCGTGGATTTGTTGTACGGCTGGGTGGATCCGCGCATCCGCCTGGGCGACGGCAGGGCGTCATGAGGCGTACGCCGTGACCGCCGATCTGCACACGCTCAACCAGTCCGACTTCTGGTTGCGTTTTCGGCACAACCGCAACGCCATGATCGGCGCCGCGCTGGTGACGACCGTCATCGCCGTGGCGCTGTCGGCACCCTGGCTGGCTCCGCACGATTACGAGGCGGTCGATCTGTTCGCAGTCTGGGACCCGCCAACGGCGGCACACCCGTTCGGTGCCGACGGTCTGGGGCGCGACGTGCTCAGCCGGGTCCTGTGGGGCGCACGCATCTCGCTTCTGGTAGCCGTGTCGGTGCTCACCATCACGTTCACGCTCGGCATCACGCTGGGCATGATCGCCGGCTATTTCGGCGGCTGGGCCGATGCTCTGATCATGCGTGTATGCGACATTATCTTCGCCTTTCCGGAGTTGATCTTCGCCATCCTCATCGCCGCTGTGCTCGGCCCGGGCATCGGCACCGTCATCATCGCCTTGTCGATCGTCTGGTGGCCCGGGATTGCCCGCTTGGCCCGCTCGCTCGTGCTGTCTTTGCGCAGCGAGCTGTTCGTTGACGCCGCCGTCGCCTGCGGTACCCACCCGGCGCGCATCCTGGTGCGCCACTTCCTGCCCAACATCGTCGCCCCACTGATTGTTCGCGCTTCGATCGGCGTCGGTTTCATCATCATGGCGGAAGCGACGCTGAGTTTCCTCGGCATCGGCGTGCAGGAACCGAACCCAACCTGGGGCGCCATGATCCGCGACGGCCTGACGTCGCTGCGCACCGACCCGCATCTGGCGTTCTTCTCCAGCCTGGCCCTGGCCGTCACCATCATCGGTTTCAACCTGTTGGGCGACGGCTTGCGCGACCTGCTCGATCCGCGCATTCGCGAGCGTTGACCGCCATGTCCATCCGGGAACCGCCCGCCCCTGCCCCGCCGGACCGATCCGCGTCGGCGCCCATCCTCGATATCGCCGGGCTCACCGTCAGCTTCAGCCAGCTCCGACGCCGGATCACGGTGATCGAAGACCTGGATTTATCGGTGCCGCACGGCGCCACGGTCGGCCTGGTCGGCGAAAGCGGGTCCGGCAAATCGGTCACAGCTCTGGCGATCATGGGCCTGTTGGGCGAGCAGGGCCGGATCGAGCGTGGCAGCATTCGCTTGGCCGGGCGCGACCTGGCCCGCCTGGACCGGCGTGCCATGCTGGGCGTGCGCGGCCGAGAGATCGCCATGATCTTTCAGGAACCCATGACCAGTCTGAACCCGGTCTACACCGTCGGCTTTCAGATCGCGGAAGTGCTGATCCGGCATTTGGGTCTGGTCCGCCGTGCTGCTCGGTCAGCAGCGGTGGAGCTGATGGCCGAGGTCGGTATCCCCGCCCCGGCCTTGCGCGCCGAGGACTATCCGCACCAACTGTCCGGCGGCATGCGCCAGCGCGTCATGATCGCCATGGCCATGGCTTGCCGGCCCAAGCTGTTGATCGCCGACGAACCGACCACGGCGCTCGACGTCACCATCCAGGCGCAGATCCTCGACCTAATGCGGCGCCTGCAACGCGAGACCGGGGCGGCCATGCTGTTGATTACCCACGACCTGGGGCTGATCGCCGGTATGGCCGACCGGGTGGCGGTGATGTATGCGGGGCGGTTGGTCGAACAGGCGCCCGTGCACACCCTGTTCGCTGCCCCCCGCCACCCCTACACGCGCCTTCTGCTGCGTTCGGTGCCGCGGGTGCGCGACAAGCGCCGTCGATTGCAAGCGATCCAAGGCACCACCCCGCCGCCCTCCGCGTTTCCGGCCGGCTGCCGCTTCCATCCGCGCTGCCCGGATGCGGCGGCCCGCTGCACCATTGAAGCCCCGGTGCCGGATTTGGTCGACGTCGATGCTGGCCACTGGGTGCGCTGCTGGCGCTGGTCGGAGACAGATCTGGCCTCGATGGAGGGGGCGGCATGACGGGCGAACCGCTGTTGCTGGTTTCTGGTCTGACCAAGGACTTCGGTCGGCAAGCGGGTCTGTTTGGTGGACGCGGCCGGTGGCTCCGTGCTGTCGACGATGTTGGTTTTCACATCGCCCCGGGGGAAACGCTCGGCATCGTCGGCGAAAGCGGCAGTGGCAAGACCACGGTGGCCCGCTTGGTGCTGCGCCTGCTAGCTCCGACCGCCGGCAGCATCCGCTTCGAAGGCCAGGAACTGACGGCGCTGGACCAGGCCGGCATGCGCCCGCTCCGCCGGCACGTGCAGGTGGTGTTTCAGGACCCGTATTCTTCGCTCAACCCGCGCCTGCGCGTACGCGACGTCATTGGCGAGCCGCTGCGCAACTTCGGCCACGGTGAGCGGGCGGTGACCGAACGGGTTGCCGAAGTCATGCAGATCACCGGCCTGCCGCCGGCGCTCATGACGCGCTACCCGCATGCCTTTAGCGGTGGTCAACGCCAGCGCATTGGCATCGCCCGGGCACTCGCGCTCAACCCCAAGCTCATCGTCTGCGACGAGGCCGTGTCGGCGCTCGACGTGTCGATCCAGGCGCAAATCCTTAATTTGTTACAAGATATCCAGGCCCGCTTCGGTCTGGCGCTCATGTTCATCTCGCACAATCTGGCCGTGGTGCGCCATGTCAGCCATCGTGTGGCGGTGATGTACCTGGGCCAGGTCGTCGAATTGGCTGATGAGGCCGATCTGTTCTCGGACCCACAGCACCCCTACACCCGGGCTTTGATCGCTGCCGTGCCGGAACCGGACCCGCAGAGGTGCAACGACCCGGTGCCGCTCGAGGGCGAGATACCAGATCCGACCGACCCGCCCCGCGGCTGCCGCTTCCGCACCCGTTGCCCCGTGGCCCGGGAGCGGTGCACCGCCGAAGCGCCGGCCATCCGGGCCTTGGCTCCAGGGCGTTGGGTACGCTGCCATTTTCCCGGAGAGGCCCCATTCTCCTGAAAGGCCCCTGTGTTCTGAGAGGCATAGCCGGAGGAGGTCGCATGATCGTGGAACGCACACTGTACTATGCAAAGTCGGGCATGGCCGATCGGGTCCTTGCCGTGCGCCGCCGCGCCAGCGACATCCGGGTCGGTCTTGGCCTGACCCCCGGCGTGATCATGACCCGGCGTGCCGGTTTCGCCGATGGCCCGGACGTGACCTGGCAAGCCGAGTTTCCCGATGCCGAGTGTCATGCCGCTGATCTGGCGGCGCGCCAGGGCAGCCCCGAGTTCGACGCCGTGCGCACCGACATGGGCCCGCTCCTCGAGCGCTTCGAGCGCCAGGTGTTCGACAGCGTGCCGCCGCGCGCCGACGCCCATTGGGCCGGCAGTATCGACCTTGCTAATGTGCCGATCGTACCGGAGCGGCTGCCCTTCTCCAGCCATGGCCGGGAGCTCATCGGCTTCCTGTTCCGTCCGCCCGGTCCCGGCCCGTTCCCGGCCATGGTGTACAACCACGGCAGCGGTGTTACGCAGGGCACTCAGGACCAGTGCAAACCCACCATCGCCGCCACCCTGATGAGCTGGGGCATCGCTGCGTTCCTGCCGCACCGGCGCGGCTATGGCGAGTCCCCGGGCACGCCCTGGCGCAACGACGTGGCCGCCGCCTTCGGAACCGAGGACTACGACACACAGTTGGCGGCGCGGTTGGATGCCGAAAGCGACGATGTGGTCGCGGCCGGTGCCTTCCTACGCACCCGTCCGGACATTCGCGCCGAGCATATCGGCGTCATGGGCAGTTCCTTCGGCGGCACGAACACGTTGCTGGCAGCCGCCAAGGAGCCGGCATTCCGTTGCGCCGTGGACTTCGCCGGGGCGGCCATGAATTGGGAGCGCACGCCGGCATTGCGTCGGTTGATGACTGTTGCCGCCCTGGCGCTGACCCAGCCGATCTTCTTCATTCAGGCGGACAACGACTACAGCACCGCCCCGACGCGCGATCTGGCCGATGCGCTGAGACATACCGGCAAGGTGGTACAGGCGCGGGTCTACCCGGCCTTCGGGCTGACCCGAGAAGAGGGGCATTTGTTCGAGCGCAACGGACCAATGATCTGGGGGCCAGACGTGCGCCGCTTCCTGGAGCGCTGGCTATGAGTGACGGATCGGCGTTGGGCAATGCGCCCAAAGGTGTCTGGCTGGAACACTTGACCTGGCCGGATGTACGCGCCTGGCTGCTCGGCGACGTGGTTGTCGTCGTTCCGGTGGGTGCGATCGCTAAGGAACACGGGCACCATCTGCCCATGAACACGGACTACGTCACGGCGCGGGAGTTGGCCAACCGGGTGGCGGCACGGCTGCCGGTTCTGGTTGCTCCGGTGGTGAGTTTTGGTTACTACCCGGCGTTCGCGCGTTATCCCGGTAGCCAGCACCTGCGCGCCGAGACGTTCATCGCCCTGCTCAAGGACCTACTCGGTGGGTTGATCACCCAGGGCGCCAAACATGTCGTCATCATCAACACCGGTGTGTCGACCGAACCACCGATCCGTATCGCGGTGCGCGACATTTTCGAGGCGACCCGCGTGCGCCCGGCTGTGGCCGACATTCGCGCGCTTGGCAAACGCGCTGAAGGTCAACTGCGCCAGCGCCACGGTGGCCATGGCGACGAGGCCGAGACCAGCACCATGCTGGCGATCGATCCATCGGCGGTGCGCATGGATTTGGCTAAGCCGGACTACGGCAGCTTGGACGATGTGCCAACCACCGTGTTCCACCAGCCGGTGGTTTTCCGGCCCGGTCCGACGCACCCATTGGACGAAAGCGCCACCGGCGTGCGTGGCGATCCGACCCTGGCCACGGCCGAGTTGGGCGAAGCGCTTCTGCAGGCGATGACCGACGATCTGGTTGACGGCATCACCAAACTATTCCCACACGCCGGCTGTGGCCCGCATCCGGAGCCGAACTTTGGTCCCTGAGCAAAGCTGGGAGGAAACCTGGGACGTCATCGTTGTTGGCGCCGGCTATGCCGGCTTGGTCGCCGCCATCGCCGCGCATGACATCGGTGCCCGGGTGGTGGTGCTGGAAAAAATGCCTGACCCCGGCGGCATTTCCATTTGTTCGGCCGGCGGCCTGCGCATCGCCGATGACGCTGATGTCGCTTTGGCGTATCTGCAGGCCACCAACGCCGGCACCACGCCGGACGCTGTGCTGCGGGCGCTGGCGGAGGGCATGGTCAGGTTGCCGGTGCAGATCGAGACCCTCGCCCAGGTCAACGGTGCTGTGGTCGGCCGGCGGTTGTCGCCTGGCAACTACCCGTTCCCCGGCCACGACCGTCTTGGGTTTGTGTATGTCGACGATATTCCGGGCTTCGAGCCGGCCCAGGCCTACCCGCAGGTCCGTGGTTCACCAGCCGGGGCGCGCCTGTTCAAGGTGTTGGAAGACAATGTGCGGGTCCGAGGCGTCCCCGTGCGCGTTTCCACGCCGGTACGGCGCCTGATCGCCGCATCGGACCGGCGCGTTCGTGGTGTCTTGGCTGAGATGCCGGGCGGCATGGTGCGTCTGCATGCCCGGCGCGGCGTGGTGCTGGCCTGCGGCGGCTTTGAAGGCGCGCCGACCGTGCAGCGTCAGTTCTGGCCGGCGCATCCGGTGCTGCCCGCCGCCTTCCGTGGCAACACCGGCGACGGCCTGCGCATGGCCCAGGCCCTTGGCGCCGATTTGTGGCACATGTGGCATTTCCACGGATCGTATGGTTTTCGTCACCCAGACCCGGCATACCCGTTTGGCATCCGCACCAAACGCGTGCCCGACTGGCTGCCCGGCCATGGTCCGCCGCCGGACGTCAAGCTGCCGTGGATTCTGCTCGACCAGCATGGTCGGCGCTTCATGAATGAATACGATCCCTACCTGCAGGACACCGGCGCCCGCCCGTTCGACCGCTACGATCCGGAGCGACAGGCACACCGCAGCCTCCCCGCCTGGCTCGTCGCCGACGACATCGGCCGCCGGCTTTATCCGTTCGGCCGCCCGACCTGGCATGAACGCGGCATCGGCTATGAATGGAGCGCCGACAACAGCGCCGAAATCGCCTATGGCCTGCTGCGGATCGCGGACTCCGTCGAGGCCCTCGCCGCCGGCCTGCAGGTCGCACCAGCCGTGCTCGCCGAAACCCTGGCGCACTGGAACCACGCCTGCGACGCCGGCCATGATCCGGTGTACGCCCGGCCACCGACCTCCATGCTGCCGATCCGCACGCCACCCTATGTGTATGCCGAGATCTGGCCCGTGGTCTCCAACACCCAAGGCGGCCCGGTGCACGACGCCCAGCAACGCATCCTCGACGTCGACGGCCACCCCATCCCCCGGCTCTACGCCGCCGGCGAACTCGGCAGCGCCTTCGGCCACCTCTACCTCTCGGGCGGCAACCTGGCCGAATGTTTCATCGGCGGCACCCTCGCCGGCCGCAACGCCGGGGCCGCACGGTGAAATCGGCCGTCCCCATCGGTGCGCCAAGACCGATGTGTTGACACCTTGTCGGCCCGGTCGGTCGGTGCGAAACCTTTGCATCGGTGGTCGGGGCTTGGCGCACGCCGCGCCGGTCTGCTGGCACCCCAGGCGCGCCGTCGTGCCCCGACATCCCGCGGTTTCAGCCCCGGACGCCGTTCTCATGACCGTCGACCCGAGCATTGTTTTCCCAACCCGCTCCCGTTGGGAGAGACCCCTGGGATGGCTGGTCGTCCAGTCCAAACCGACGCTTTACGATCGCCGGCCTCGCGGCACGCCAATGGACGGTCGGCCGTTTCAAGGCCGCTGATCGCCGACCTCAACGAGGAGCCCAGTGAGGTATGCGCGGGTCGCCGTGGCGACCAAGGCGCCCGGATCGGTGCCCGGGGCAACGGCTTCGTAGCAGTCGCCAAGCACCAGGCTCGCTGTACCGTGCACCAAGGTCCAGAGCGGCAGGGCAACCGTGAGGGTATCGACACCGGTCAGATCGCGGGCGCGGCGAAATGCGTCGACTGCCTCGAGCAAGACATTGAAACAGGCGTCGCCGGCGGGGGCCATATGCTTCCGCTCGATTCCATAGAAACGCTTGCCCCACATGAGCTGAAACAGCGATCCGTCGTCGGCCGCAAAGGCGACATAGGCCTGGCCCATCGCGATGATGGAGTCCATCGTGCCGGCCGGATGGCTGTCGCGGCCGGCGCGGATTCGCACGGTCAGGTCTTCGAAACCGCGCCCGATCACGGCCGCCACGAGAGCCGTGCGGTCGGCGAAATGGCGGTATGGAGCCGCCGTGCTGACTCCGGCCATGCGACAGGCATCAGCCATGGAGAAGCCGTTCGGCCCCCGTTCCTGGATCAGCCGATGCGCGGCTTCAATCAGCGTCTCACGGAGATGACCATGATGGTACCTGGCCCTGATCGCTGTCGCCGCTGATTTTTCTGTCGCCATCGCTGTATTACCCCTTGGCAGCGATGTTAATCTCGCTAACATATGTTAGCGAGATTAACATCGCACCCGCGCCAGGAGAGTAGCTCCATGACCGAGGCGGTACTCCCATCAAAATCCCTGTTCCGCCGGCTGGCAAGCCTGGTCGGCCACGCCTTGGCATTGACCGTCATCTTGGGCGCGGCGGGCGGCGGCATAACAGCCTTGCACATGCGTGCCACGGTCGGCGCGCCAAGCGTCTCGACAACCGATCCGTTGCCGGTCGCCACCCGCGTCTTGCAGCCGCACGACCATTATACGGTGGTCGACCGCTTCGCCGGCCGGCTGGAAGCGGCCCGCGCCGTGCATCTGGCCTTCGAGCGCAGCGGCCTCGTCACGGCCGTGCTGGTCGACGAAGGTGATCGGGTCGAATCGGGGCAAACCATCGCTACCTTGGACAGCGAACCGCTCAAAGCGGCTCGGGCCGGCGTGGTGGCGCAACAGCGCCAGGTGGTGGCGGATTTGGCCTTGGCTCGGGCGACGGCAACGCGCCAGCGCACGCTGGTCGGGCGGGGGTATGCGTCCGACCAGCGCTATGACGAGGCGCGCTTCGCCGTCGCAGCCCTGGAGGCGCGGATCGACCATCTGGATGCCGAACTGCGCCGCATCGACATCGACTTGGGCAAGACCGTCCTCACCGCCCCCTTCGCCGGGACGGTCGCCGGCCACTTCCTGGACGCCGGGGCGGTCGCCAGCCTTGGTGCGGCGGTTATTGACCTGCAGGAAACCGGACGGTTGCACGCCCGTATCGGCGTCACCCCCGCCGCGGCCGCACATTTGCGGGTCGGACAGCGTCAGTCGCTCATCGTTGCCGATCGCTTCGCCTTTGCCACCCTGATCGCGCTCCGCCCGGATATGGAGACCGGCACGCGAACGATCGACGCCTTGTTTCAACTCGACGACGCCGACGGTTTGGTGATCGGCGACATCGTTCGCCTGGAGCACACGCGGCGGGTCGAGGCCGTCGGCTTCTGGTTGCCCCTAACGGCGTTGCAGGAAGGCGAGAAAGGGCTTTGGACGGTGCTCACCGTGATCGATGGCGCTGACGGTAGCCGGGTCGACCGGGAAGCGGTCGAGATCCTGCACGTCGGTGGCAACCGCGTTTATGGACGTGGCACCCTCGCACCTGGCGCCAAGGTCATTACCGGCGGGCGGACCCGGGTGACGCCGGGCCAGATCGTACATGCCCTGGAGGGGTGAGCCGTGGCCACACTGTTTTATCGCCAACGCCGTTTCTTCGCTCTCGCGGTGCTGATGATCGTGGCGCTCGGGGCTGCCACGCTCAGTACGATCGGCCGGCAGGAAGACCCGACCATCACCAACTTGTTCGCCACCATCGTCACCCCCTATCCGGGCGCCGACCCGGCGCGCGTTGAAGCTCTCGTCACGGACAAAATTGAGGCCGAGCTGGAGCCGATCGCTGAGATCATAGAGATTGGCTCCGATTCCCGCACCGGCATCTCGGTTGTGCGAGTGGAGCTGTCCAGCTTCATCTCCGAAACCGAAATCGCGCAGGTCTGGTCGGAAATCCGCGACGCGCTCGCCGACGCCGCCGATCGTTTCCCTCCCGACGTCTCCGAACCCACCTTCGACAACGACCGCACTGGTGCCTACACGGCCATCGTTGCCGTGCTGCCGCGTGCCGGCGTTGACGCATCGCCAGCCCTGGTTGCGCGCCATGCCGAGCACTTGCAGAAGCAACTGCGCAGCCTGCCTGGCTCGGAGCTGGTGCGCCTGTACGGCGAACCGGATGAGGAAATCCTGGTGACCCTGGACGGGGATCACTTGGCGGCTCTGGGTCTGACGGTTGATCAGGTGTCGATGGCCGTGGCGCGCGCCGACGCCAAGGTCCAGGCTGGGCGGGTGCGCGGTCCTCGGACTGACCTGGTGATTGAGGTGGCCGGCGAAATCAAGCAGCTCGACCGGGTGCGCGCCATTCCAGTCATCACCGGCACCGATGGTCCGGTGCTCCGCGTCGGCGACATCGCCACCGTGCGCCGCACCGTACGCACGCCCGTCGCGACCAAGGCTTTCGTGGATGGCGAACGCGCCGTCGTGGTGGCCGCGCGCATGCAGGCGGACTTGCAGGTCGATGTGTGGATGGCCTCGGTGCGTCGGGTCCTGGACGAGTTTCGCGCTGGGCTGCCGGGGGGACTGGAGGCGCGGCTGCTGTTCGACCAAAGCACCTATACCACCGACCGGCTATGGGAGCTGTCCGGCAACCTGATGCTTGGCGTCGGGTTGGTGCTGACCGTGCTGGCGGTCACGCTCGGCCCGCGCGCTGCCGCCATCGTCGGTGTCATCTTACCGTTGACGGCGCTGGTGTCCTTGGTCGTTCTGGAGAAGCTTGGTGTGCCGATCCACCAGATGTCGGTGACGGGCCTGATCGTGGCGCTCGGCCTCCTGGTGGATGCGGCGATCGTGATGACCGACGAGATCCGCAAACGCTTGGTCGGCGGGATGGCCACTGAGGAAGCCGTCGGCCAGTCGGTTCGCCGCTTGACCGTGCCGCTCCTCGCCTCGACGGTCACAACCGTGTTGGCGTTTCTACCCATGGCGCTCCTGCCCGGGCCCGCCGGGGATTTCGTCGGTTCCATCGCCACGGCGGTGATCGTCATGCTAATCGCCTCGCTGGTGTTGGCGCTGACCATCACGCCAGCGCTGGCCGGGTTCCTACTCCCCGGAGGTGCGGCTGGCAATGGCGTGCCGGCCGGCTGGTTCGGTCAGAGCTTCGCCTGGTCCCTGGACGTGGCGCTGCGGCACCGCCGGCTAGCGGTACTGGCCGCCTTAGTCCTGCCGGTGATCGGCTTCAGCGCTTTTCCTACGCTGACGGCGCAGTTCTTTCCGGGTGTTGACCGCGATCAGTTTTATGTTCAGGTGCACTTGGCCGAGGGGGCGTCGCTGGCCAACACCGAAGCGGCCATGCTCGCAGCCGATGCGATCTTGCGCGCCGAGCCGGCCATCGACCGGGTACACTGGTTCCTGGGAGAAAGCGCACCAGCCTTCTACTACAACATGCAGATGACCCAGGACGGCGTGGCCGGCTTCGCCGAAGCCTTGGTTACCACCGCGTCGGCGGACGTGACGGCGACGGTGATCCCGGTGTTGCAGGACCGCTTCGACACGACCCTGCCCGAGGCCCAGGTCATTGTGCGCGGCTTGGTGCAGGGTCCGCCGGTGGAGGCGCCGGTCGAGCTGCGTCTGGTCGGCCCCGACCTGGGGGTGTTGCGTGACCTGGGTGACGCGGTGCGGGCCGAGGTCGCCGCGCTACCCGCGGTTGTGCACACGCGCGCCACCCTGGCCGGCGGGGCGCCGAAGTTGGTGTTCGAATTGGACGAGGACGCCGTGCGCTTGGCCGGGCTCCGGCTGGCCGACGTGGCGCGGCAGTTGGACTCCTTGCTGGAGGGGGCGACGGGCGGGTCGCTGGTCGAGGGTAGCGAGGAGCTGCCGGTGCGTGTGCGCATAGGCGACGACCGACGCGCGGCCGCCGGCCGTATTGCCACCTTGACGATCATGCCACCGAATGCCCGCGTGCGGGCCGTGGCCGGCGGTTATCCGGGTATTCCGCTGTCGGGTTTGGGACGCCTGACCCTGGTGCCGTCAGACAGCGCGATCAGCCGGCTGAACGGCGAACGCATCAACACGGTGCAAGCCTTTCTGCAGCCCGATGTGCTGCCTGAGGAAGTGTTGGACCAGGTGCTGGCGCGGCTGGACGCCAGCGGTTTTGCACTGCCGCCGGGCACACGGTTGGAAACCGGAGGTGATTCCGACGCCCGAGAGGAAACCGAGGGCAACCTGATGTCATCCATGGGCCTGATCGTGGCGGCGATGATCGCGACCATCGTGATTTCCTTCAATTCCTTCCGCCTGTCTTTGGTCGCCTTGGCGGTGTCCGTTCTGTCGACGGGGTTGAGCCTGCTGGCGCTCGCGGTGTTTGACTACCCGTTCGGCATCCAGGCTCTGATCGGCGTGATCGGATCCATCGGCGTGTCGATCAACGCCGCGATCATTATCCTCACTGCGCTGCAACGGGATGAGCGCGCCGCCCGAGGCGAAGCGGCCGCCATCCGCGATGTTGTTGTGGATGCTGGCCGGCACATCGTCTCAACGACCGTCACCACCTTTGGCGGTTTCCTGCCACTGATCCTGGCTGGCGGTGGCTTTTGGCCCCCCTTCGCCATGGCCATCGCCGGCGGTGTGCTGCTGTCAACGGTGGTGTCGTTCTACTTCGTTCCGCCCATGTTCAGCCTGTTGCTGGGCAAGCGGGTAAGCCAAGGCGTGACCACTGACCCAGCAATGCCCTTTCACAGGCCAACTCTGGAGGCTGCGTAACGCATTCCAGCGCGTTGGCCCAAGTGGAGAGGCCATCCGAGACCATTTCATTGGCGTCGGAGCAAATCCCGAGCAGGTTGATTCAATCAGCCGTGACGATTTGCTTCAAAATCAAATGATAATACCAACGGCCCGAAACAATGACCGGTCTTCGGGTCGCCCTGTTTCGGAGCGCCGGCATCCTTGCCGGCTGGACCGCCGGCTTCCAGCCGGCCCGGACCACACCCAGCGGCCGGCCGCCAAGATGGCGGCGGTCCAGCCGGCAGGGATGCCGGCGCTCCTCGTTCAACGCCGAAACCGAACCTGTCGTCAATGCGGGCCGTTGGTATAGGAGCGTTTTCCGCGAACCAGTGCGAGCGGAGAACGCTCCCGTCGCAGCCCGTCGCGGCACGTCAAAATGCCCATTGCCCATGTTATTGTGGCGGACAGACAAAGATTGCGACCCCAGCGCTGCCCGCATTTTTCGCATGATGGCCAGTTAATTGGCAAAAAAAACGTCGCGGAATCAGAATACCCGTGTCGTAAATACGGATATTAAGTGGCAAAAATCTGTTCAGCGTAGTCGCCAGATTGTGCTAGATTCCGGTGTATTCATTCGGACGGAGCAGGGTGATGAATAGCTTGGTGCAGAGATTTAAGATCGGGCACCGTCTCTTGGGTTTGGTCGGCCTCCTGGCAATTGCCGTGACGACACTGACGGCGTTCAATCTATGGGTGCTGTACGACGATCTGGTCACGGAAAAGCAGGCCCAGACCCGTCGATTGGTTGAAACGGCGCACTCCTTTGCTCAGCACTACCAAAAAAAAGCCGCAACCGGTGAACTGACGGTCGAGGACGCCAAGAAAACGGCGTTGGAAACTCTGAGAAACCTCCGATACGAACAGACGGAGTACTTCTGGGTCAACGACATCGGTGGCCGAATGTTGATGCACCCGACGCAACCTCGGTTGGAGGGACAGAACCTCCTGGAATTGAAGGATGCCCGCGGCGAACTGATCTTCGCCGATATGGTTGACATCGTCACGCGCCAGGGGGGTGGTCACTATTCGTATTACTGGCCAACCACAGGAGACTCCCAGTTGAAGGTCTCGTTCGTCCAAGGCCTCGAAGAGTGGGGATGGGTCATTGGCAGCGGCATCTTCATCACCGACGTCGGCGAGGTGTTTTGGGCGGCCGCCATCCAGATGGCTTTGCTCTCGGTTCTTGTCCTGACCATTGCGTGTGCGCTGGCCGTTGCCATCGCCCGCAGCATTTCGACGCCGTTGGCTCGCATGACCGCGGCCATGGAGACGCTGGCGTCGGGGGACCTGTCCATCGCCATTCCGGCCCGCGGTCAGTCCGACGAGATCGGCGCCATGGCGAAGGCGATGATGGTCTTCAAAGACTCCCTCCTCCGCAACGACGAATTGGCTCGACAGGCCTTAGAGCAACAGGAGATTCGGGATCGCCGCGCGCACAAGTTGAACGAGCTCACGAGTGGTTTCGGCCAGCAGATCAACCAGCCTCTGGAATCGGTGGCCGGTGCGGCCACGCAGATGCGGGCGACAGCGGACAGCCTTTCGGACATGGCGGATGAAGCCAAGACCCGTTCCCAGTCTTGCGTCACGGCCGCTGACGCAGCGTCCAGCAATGTGCAGACCGTGGCCAGCGCAGCGGAGGAGTTGGCGACGTCGATCCAGGAAATCGGCCGGCAGGTGGAACGGTCTGTCGATATTGCCAACGTGGCGGTCGATGATGCTCAGTCGTGCAATCAGACCGTCGAATCCCTGGCCACCAGTGCCAAAAAAATCGGTGAAGTGGTCGAACTCATCACATCGATCGCCCAGCAGACCAATTTGCTCGCGCTGAATGCAACGATCGAGGCGGCACGAGCCGGAGAAGCCGGCAAAGGGTTCGCCGTCGTCGCCTCGGAGGTGAAGAGCCTGGCGACGCAGACGGCCAAGGCAACGGAAGAGATATCGATCCAGATTGCCGGTATTCAGGAGGCGACTGGCACGACCGTGGCGTCCATCCAAGGCATCGGGACCCGGATCCGTGAAATGAGCCAAATCTCGGCGCAGGTGGCGGCCGCTGTCGAACAACAGAACGCTGCGACAAAGGAGATTGCCGACAATGTGCAGCGGGCTGCGTCGGGCACGCAAGACGTGGCAACCAATATGGCTGGTGTCGGCGAAACGGTGTCGAAGACCAGCCAAGCCTCGGCCGACGTGCAGGCCGCATCCACCGAGTTGTCGCAGCAGGCCAATCAGCTCAAGACGATGGTGGAGCGGTTCTTGGCGGAGATCCGGGCAGCATAATCAAGCGGACAAGCAGTCCGTGTTCGGACAAGGCGGCATAACAGTTTGCACATGCTGTGAGTGCAGAGGATGAACCTCTGGGCGGGTCGTGGCCACATCCCGGAGCGCCGACGCCCCGTCGGCCCGGCCCGTCAACCCGGCACGGCGGCGGGAAAACTGGACACCGTCCGCCGTCCGCGGCGCTGTGGCCATCCGACGGCGGCACCCGCACCGGCGTGCAC
>JANQJV010000261.1 GCA_028281465.1 Azospirillaceae bacterium
AGGGCGGCACCGCGGTTCCGCCCGGCCAGGAGGCGGTGGTGATCGAGCGGTCCCTGCCGCACGGGCACGTCGCCGCCGTGCTCGGCACGCTGCGCGCCATAGGCCTCGACCGCAGTCTCGGGCCTGCCGGCAACCGCTGCCGGGACCTGGCGATCGCCATGATCGTGGCGCGGCTGACCGACACCGGCTCCAAGTTGAGCACCGCCCGGACCCTTGATCCGGCGACCGCACCCTCGAGCCTGGGTGCCGAACTGGGCCTCGGGTCCGTCTCCGAGGCGGACCTGTACACGGCGCTCGACTGGCTCCTGGAACGCCAACCGGTGGTCGAAACAGCGCTGGCCAAACGGCACCTCCAGGACGGCACGCTGGTGCTATACGATGTCAGTTCCAGCTATGTGGAGGGGCGCCCGCTCGCCCGGCGCGGTTACAGTCGCGACGGCAAGAAGGGCACGCTGCAGATCGTCTATGGCCTGTTGTGTGCGCCTGACGGTTGCCCGGTGGCGGTCGAGGTGTTCGGCGGCAACACTGGCGACCCCAAGACCCTGGCCGATCAGATTGGCAAGCTGAAGGAACGGTTCGGCCTGACCCGCGTGGTGCTGGTCGGCGACCGCGGCATGATCACCAATGCCCGCATTGCCGATGAACTGAGGCCGGCTGGTCTCGATTGGATCACCGCCCTGCGCGCCCCGGCCGTGCGCGCCTTGAGGGACGAGGGTGCGGTCCAGATGTCCCTGTTCGACGACCGCGATATGGCCGCGGTGACCTCGCCGGACTTCCCGGGCGAACGCCTGGTGCTCTGCCGCACCCCGCTCTTGGCCGAGGAACGACGGCGCAAGCGTGAGGCGTTGCTGCAGGCCACCGAACGGGAACTGGAGAAGGTGGCCAAGGCGGTCGGGCGCGCCCGCTCACCGTTGCGCGGAGCTGCCGAGATCGGCCTGCGCGTCGGCGCCGTGCTCAACAGGTTCAAGATGGCCAAGCACGTCACGACCGAGATCAGCGACACCGGCTTCGCGTTCCACCGCAACACCGAGGCGATCGCCGAGGAAGCCAGTCTCGACGGTTTCTACGCGGTGCGCACCAGCCTGGCCGCCGAAACCCTGGACGACCGTGCGACCGTACGCGCTTACAAGAGCCTGAGCCGGGTCGAACGCGCCTTCCGTCGTCTCAAGGGCTTGGACCTGCAGGTGCGGCCGATCCACCGCTGGCTGGAAGACCGGGTGCGCGCCCACGTCTTCCTGTGCATGCTCGCCGACTACGTGGAATGGCATATGCGCCAGCGCCTGGCGCCCATGCTCTACCAGGATGCCGATCCGGCCGCGGCGGACGCCGCGCGCGCCAGCATCGTCGCTCCGGCCGCCCGCTCGCCCGCTGCGCAGAGCAAGGTCACAACCGGCGGCTCAGACGTGGCAACGCCTGTGCACAGCTTCCCATCGCTGCTCGCCGACCTCGCAACCATCACCCGCAACACCGCCTATACCACCCTCGCACCGAAACACCGCTTCTCCCTGACAACCCGGCCCACACCTATCCAGCGCCAAGCCTTCGACCTGCTCGCCATCCCCGCAGACTGTACCCAGTAACCCTGGACCTCATCGCGAATAGATACGTGTTATCAGTGGGTTGTGCCGCATCAAGTAAGAAGTTCGGTTTAGAGCAGCATTCTGCGCCATCCAAAATGAGGGGATGACTGAGGAGGCGTGGGTAATCCCGGTCTTAAGAGTGTCGGGAACGACTTTCGCCGGTACGCCGCCCAGAAACTCAAACAGCCGACTGTGCGAGCCAAGCCAGTCTTCCTGTTTTTGGGTCAAGGTTGCGTCGGCATAAATTATCCCGGTTGCCGGAAGGCAAGCGACGAACAACTGGGCCCGACAAAGCGCGCCGTCGATCGTCACCGGGATCGTGTCGCCGGCATAGTCCACCTGAACGGCGTCACCGGCTTGGTGGGTCCGGTGCATCGACAGACCGGGCCGAGATTGCCTGCGCCACTGAGTATAAAGAGCTTGAATTGCGTCAGGCCAAACCCGTCCGGGGTCGCCGCCTTATACTCCACCCACAAGAGTTTCAGCGTGACGTGACGATGGCGCCACAGGTCCTGGTCGATCGCCACCGAATCCGGCATCACTCGATCGTCCGGTAATGACCGCGGTGGAAACAACGCTGCCTCCAACGCGTCATCGGCCATTGCCGCGGCGGCGGTGGCAGCGATCCCGGCCGCCTCGGCCCGGTTCAGATGTTTGCGCACGGACGACCGAGACACCCCGGCGCCCGTGGCGATTGCGCTGATGTTGTCTCCCAGCGCCGCTCGTAGGCGTAGAACTTCTTTGATCCGTCGCATTGCTGACCTCGGTTTCGGCATCGCCCCCCTCCTTTCAGGAGGGGCGACGATACTTCCGGTTACTGAAAGGTCAGCAGCAGTTCACCTCTCCTCCGGGTGGCGCATTCCCCCGACCGCGGTGGCGCGTTTGGCCGGCCAGAGGTGGCGTGTAGACCGGCCACAACTGGCGCTTTAACTCGGCCCGGAGTGGCGAATTCGGCCGGCGTCTACACATATCGGCCAAGCCTGACGGATCCACGGGGCCGCACCGTGATGGATGGCCTGTGGTTGAATTGACTTCGGAGCCCGCCGGACGCCCCCGCGACACGATCGGCTGGATTACAACCTACCATCGATCAACGCCTTGAAATAGGCGATCGTCCGGTTCAGCCCATCCTCCAGCGGCACCTTGGGTTGCCACTTAAGCAGTCGCTGTGCTTTCGTGATGTCGGGCCGGCGCTGGCGCGGGTCATTGGCCGGCAGCGGCCGGTATTCGATCCGGGACGATGAGGCGGTCAGGCGGAGCACCAGCTCGGCCAGTTCCATCATCGTGAGCCCGCTGGGGTTGCCGAGATTGAGCGGACCGGGCTCGTCGGCCTCCACGCCCATGAACCGCACCATACCGTCGATCAAGTCGTCGACATAGCAGAAGGCGCGGGACTGTGAACCATCGCCGTAAATGGTGATTGGTTTCCCGGTCAGCGCCTGCATGATGAAGTTCGAGACCACGCGACCGTCGTTGGGGTGCATACGGGGCCCGTAGGTATTGAAAACGCGGACTACGCGGATCTGGAGGCGGTGTTGACGATAGTAGTCAAAAAACAAGGTCTCGGCGCAGCGCTTGCCCTCGTCGTAGCATGAGCGCGGACCGATCGGATTGACGTTGCCCCAATAGCTTTCGTCCTGGGGGTGAACCGTGGGGTCGCCGTAGACCTCACTCGTCGAGGCCTGAAGGATGCGGGCGCGCAGGCGTTTGGCCAGGCCCAGCATGTTGATGGCACCGTGGACGCTGGTCTTGGTGGTCTGTACCGGATCGTGCTGATAGTGGATCGGCGAAGCCGGGCAGGCCAGGTTGTAGATGCGCTCGACCTCTGCGTAGAGCGGAAAGGTGACGTCGTGACGCATCGCCTCGAAACGCTTGTCGCCTATCAGGTGGGCTATGTTTCTGCGGCTGCCGGTAAAGTAGTTGTCGACGCACAGCACGTCCGCGCCGTCGGCCAACAATCGCTCGCACAAATGCGATCCCAGAAAACCTGCTCCGCCGGTGACAAGAATTCGACAAGTATCAAACATCATTTCAATTCCATTAATAGAACAATCGCCACGGTGTTAAGCCTACCCCAGGCCTACACTAACAAGAAACGAACGGTGCCTGTGGGCACAAACGGGTCCATCCGGGGAGGCCTTTGCGTGGGAGCGCCGACGCCTCGTCGGCCTCGTGTGCACGCCGGTGCGGGGGCCGCCCGTCGGATGGCCACAG
>JANQJV010000278.1 GCA_028281465.1 Azospirillaceae bacterium
CCGGGCCGACGGGGCGTCGGCGCTCCGGGATGTGGCCACGACCCGCCCAGAGGTTCATCCTCTGCGGGACGGGCGGTAGCACGGTGTGGAACTTATACCTCACAAACCGACGGAGTGGCGGCCATGAGCGACCCTGCACAGGTCATGCCGCGCAGGCTGTTGGATGAGATTCCGCAGAGGGAGTCCGGCGACGATCCGAGGGGGACCTGGTGGATAGAATCCCCGGACCGAAGTGTCCGCCAAATTCGGAACGTCAAGGGCAAGCGGCACCGGGCAGCGACCATTGTATGATCGTCAGTTAGGAATTGGCGCTGGACGATCAACGGCAGGCCTTCGTATCCATGAAACAACGGCGTGGTGCGCTCTGCGACTTGGAACAGCTCCAATATCTCAACGCCGGGCTCGCCCTGGCGTTGATCGACGTCTCCATCCAACGCTGCGACCCCACGAGGATATGCGGTTGCAAACCGAGGAGACAGGTGCCGACACCCCAATGGCTGTTTGACCAATGGCTGTTTGATTGGTAACCCCTTTCTTGTCTGCTGGCGTCATCGTCCGCACGGGTCCGCTTTGCCGGTTTCTCAATCCGCTAGCCGCAGCCGTCGTATCGCCGCCCGGGCGGCTGGTCTAAACTGCGGACCATGACACATTCGCCCTGGCTCGACGAGTTCCTGATCATTCTGATCGCCGCCTGCGTCGTCGTTCCGGTCTTCCACCGGCTCCGGCTCAGCCCGGTGCTCGGCTACCTGGCCGCCGGCGCCCTGATCGGCCCGCATGGCATCGGCATCATCCGCGACGATGCCGCGGTCATCGAAATCGGACACTTCGGCGTGGTCTTTCTTCTGTTCGCGATCGGCCTGGAGCTGTCGCTCGAACGTCTGCGTGTCATGCGCTTCATGGTGTTCGGGCTGGGCACGGCCCAGCTCCTGCTCACCGCTCTCGCCATCGGAGGGCTGGCCATGGCCCTATCGGTGAGTCACGCAGAAGCGATCATCTTGGGGGGTGGCCTGGCCCTGTCGTCAACCGCCATCGTGCTGCAAGACCTGATGGCGCGTAACGAAATGGCGACGCGCGCCGGGCGTGTCGCCCTGGCCGTTCTGCTGCTGCAGGACCTGGCTGTGGTGCCCCTGCTGTCCCTGGTGCCCCTCCTCGGTCCGTTCGAAACCAATGTCCTGTTGGCGCTCGGGTTGGCACTGGGACGTGCCGCCATCGCCCTGGTCGCCATTGTTGTCGTCGGCCGGTTGGTGGTGCGGCCGCTTTTGCGCATCGTGGCGCACGCGAGGTCCCCGGAATTGTTCACGGGTCTCACCCTGCTGATCGTGCTCGGCGTGAGCTGGCTGACCGAACTGGCCGGCTTGTCTATGGCTCTGGGGGCCTTTCTGGCCGGCTTGGTGATTGCGGAGACCGAGTACCGGCACCAGGTCGAGGCTGATATCCTACCCTTCCGCGGCATCCTTTTGTCGCTGTTCTTCATGACCGTAGGTATGGCAATCGACCTGACCTTGCTGGTGCGTAATCTGGCTGCAGTGCTCGTTTGCGTTGGTGTGCTGATTGCTCTGAAGGCATTCATTCTGAGTGCGCTGTGCCGCCTGTCCGGCTATCCGGCCACCCTGTCGACGCAAACCGGCATCACGCTCGCCCAAGGCAGTGAATTCGGGTTCGTGCTGTTCGGTCAGGCCATGGCCCAGGGCGTTCTGGCTGAAGCGGTCGGCCAACTGGCCCTGTCGGTGGTCGCCCTGTCCATGGCGGCCACGCCTTTCCTGCTTTCACTCGCCCGCAAGATGACCCGCCGTATGGCCCCCATCCCAGCCCCAGAAACAAGCACAATGGCCGAAGAAGTGCACGAACTGCGCAATCACGTGTTGATCTGCGGTTTTGGCCGCGTCGGGCAGACCCTGGCCAAGCTGCTGAAGGCCAACAACATGGCCTATCTTGCGGTGGATCTGGAACCGGCGCGGGTGGCCGAAGGGCGTAGCCGCAACATGCCGGTGTTCTATGGTGACGCTTGTCGGCCGGATGTGCTGAAGGCCGCCGGAGCCGCCCGCGCCCGCGCCGCCGTGATCACACTGGATCACCCACACGCGGCCGAACGGGCCGTCACCGTCCTCAGGCGAAGCTGGCCGGACCTGACCATCGTGGTGCGTGCCCGCGACAGCCAACAATCGGCCAGCCTGGAGTTCGCAGGAGCGAGCGTGGTCGTGCCGGAAATGATTGAAGGCAGTCTGCATCTTGGCGCCGCCCTTCTGCACACGCTGGGTCAGCCGGCGGAACAGATCAACCGGGTGCTGGACCATTTCCGCGAGCAAGCTTACGCCAGCCTCGAGGATGTGATCCCGGCCCAGCCGACCACTGCGCCGGCGTCGGACGCCCCCAAACCCTAGTCCAGAGTTGATTTTCCGCCTTCTGCCAGGTTTTTCGGTGCAACGGTGCAACCCCGATCCTGTTAGACTCCGTCCGCTTCCCGAACAAACGCCCCACCATGCCCGATCCGTCGCAGCGTGACAGTTTCTCCAGCAGCCGACGCGCCAATCAGCTGCATCAGATGCTTGACGCCATGCCGGCCATGGTTGCTATCGTCGGGTTCGACCGTCGGTATCGCTACGTCAATGGCCAGTATCGACAGTTCGTTGGCTTGGCCGAGCAACAAATTCTGGGGCAGACCGTCGACCATGTGATCGGAGAGGCCGCCGGTGCGCAAGCCTTGGCAGCCGGCCGACGGGCGCTTGGCGGCGAGGTGGTACGCTTGGAAGGCTGGGTCAGCTTTCCCAACCGCGGGCGCCGCTTCATACGCGCCGTCTACACGCCGCACCGCGCAGGAAGCGGGCGGATCGATGCCTACATTGCATTCTTGCAAGATCAGACCGAGCGCCACCATACCGAAGCGGCGCTCAAGGCGAGCGAAGCGCTGAAGGCGGCCGTCATCGACGGTGCCTTCGACTGCATCATCGGTATCAACCAAGCCGGCCGCATCATCGAGTTCAACCCGGCCGCGGAACGAACCTTCGGCCATCGCCGCGAGGCTGTGCTGGGCCGGCCGATGATCGATGTGATCGTACCGCCGGAACACCGCACCGAATGCCTGGCTGGCTTCACACGCTTCCCGGATGGCCTGCGCCGCATCATCGGCCACCGTGTCGAGGTCGAAGCAATCCGTGCAGACGACACCCGTATCCCCGTGGAGCTGGCGGTGAGCGAGGTGATGATCAACGACCAGCGCATTTTCACGGCCTATCTGCGCGACATCCGCCAACGCGCGCGGTTTGAGCGCGAATTGGCCCAATTGGCTTATGAGGACATGGCCACCGGATTGCCCAACCGCACGCAGCTCTTGAAGTTAATGGTGGATATCGACACAACGAGCC
This sequence comes from Azospirillaceae bacterium, assembly GCA_028281465.1. Lineage (GTDB taxonomy): Bacteria > Pseudomonadota > Alphaproteobacteria > Azospirillales > Azospirillaceae > JANQJV01. Next base: position 3,363 of record JANQJV010000278.1, read on the forward strand.
AATCTTTCACGCTTTTGGTGATCGACCTGGATCGATTCGAGAACATCCAGACCAGCTTCGGTCAAGAGTTCACGGATGGCCTGTTGGTCGGCCTGAGCAGCCGGCTCAGGGACGAATTATCCGCGGGTGACCATTTGGCCCGCATCGGCGACCATACCTTTGCTTTCCTCGTCGCCGATACCCATGACGCCATCGTGATCGAGAACCGGGTTGACGGCATCTCCGCCGTGTTGCGCACCGCCACAACCCAGACCGGAGCTGCTGTGTTCCTCACCGCCAGCATCGGCATTGCCACTGGCATCCCTGGACGCAGCAAGCCGCACGACGTCTTGCGCGATGCTGAGATTGCCGCCAATCGAGCCCGCCAGGACGGCAGCCGGCACGTCTGGTTCGATCAATCCATGCAAGACCGCGTGGTTGAACGCGTGCGCTTGGAGCACGATCTGCGCCGCGCTCTGGAGAGCGGCGACGAGCTCTGGGTTGCCTACCAGCCGATCGTGGAACTGGTCACCGGGCGCCTCGCCGGCTTCGAAGCCCTGGTTCGCTGGCAACATCCGGAACGCGGCCTGATCTCGCCGGGCGCCTTCGTTCCGATCGCAGAAGAGACCGGTCTGATCGTCACCCTGGGGCGTTGGGTTCTGGGCCAAGCCTGTCGGCAGGCCGGGCGCTGGCAAGCGCTTCGCCAACCCGGTGCGGCCCCGCTGTTCGTCAGCGTCAACCTGTCGCCGAGAGAACTTGACGAAGTCGATTGTTTTGAGCGCTGGAAGGCGATCATGGAGATTTGCGGTGCCGAACCGGGGTGGCTTAAAGTGGAAATCACCGAGAGCGGTGTGATGCAGCGCCCTGAAGAATCGCTGTCCGCCCTGCACCGGTTCAAGGGGCTTGGCGTGCATCTGTCGATCGATGATTTCGGCACTGGTTATTCCTCTCTGAGTCACTTGACCAAACTACCGCTCAACAATATCAAGATCGACCGATCCTTTGTCTCGGCCATGCATCAATCGGAAGAGAACCGCTCGCTGGTGCGCATTATCGTCGATCTGGCCCGCCTGCTCGGCCTCGACGTGGTCGCCGAGGGTATCGAAACCGAAGCGGATAAGAACCTGCTGCGGGCCCTGGGATGTGACTATGGCCAGGGCTATTTCTTTTCCAAGCCGCAGCCTGCCGACAAGGCCGAGGCGTTCATCGGTGGTGACGTGCCCTGGCGTGATGCCGTCGACCCCTGAGTTGCCGGCACCGGACGCTGGGAGTCGACCGGCCGAGTGCGCTAGACTACCGCATGGTTGCAGCCGATGAACCGACTGTCCCCCCGAGCGCTGACAGAAAGCATCATGATGACGAGAGCCCCCTTCCCCCTCATGCGTGCCGACGATGACGACGAGGAACAATCCAGCGGCAATGACAAGGTGGAACCGGCACCCTTTGCCACCATCCAGCAAAACTTGTTCAAAGCGCGCACCGTGATGATCTTCGGTGAGATCAACATGAAGGTTGCCCAAGCTATCTGCGCGCAGCTACTCGCTTTGGAAGTGGAGAGCGACGATCCGATCCGGATCGTCATTAATTCGCCAGGCGGTCATGTGGAAGCTGGCGATACCATCCATGACATGATTCGTTTCGTGAAACCAACGGTAAAAGTGCTCGGTACCGGCTGGGTTGCCAGCGCCGGTTGTCACATCTTTCTGGCGGCCGCCCGCAGGAATCGCTACTGTCTACCCAACACGCGCTTCATGATCCACCAACCACTCGGTGGTGCAGGTGGTAAGGCGGTTGATATCGCCATCGAGGCAAAACAGATCATCGCCATGCGTGAGCGCCTCAACCGCATCATCGCGCGCGAGACCGGCCAGCCCTACGAACGCGTTGCGCGCGACACTGACCGTAACTTCTGGATGACAGCCGAGGAAGCCAAAGACTACGGCATCGTCACCCATGTCGTGGAGGAACGCAATGAATTCACCTGATTAGGTCCGCCCTCCCGGGAGGGGCGTGGATCGGCAATCGGCACCGATCCTATCTGCCCGTCTCCCACGACACCGGCGTGTGAGCAGGGCGAATGGTGTGGTCTGTCCGGCGATCAATAGGACGGCCTGGTGGTATGGGTTGATGAGCCCATGCCAATGCCCCCTCAGCATGTCCGGCGTCATCAGCGGCACAACCGCACCTAACAAGAAACTAAGCTTGGCGTGTCCAAATATAGTAGCAAAAGCAAACTTCGCTGCTATATATGCGCTCGGAAAACTGGACTGTTTCATCCCCG
>JANQJV010000279.1 GCA_028281465.1 Azospirillaceae bacterium
CGGGCCGACGGGGCGTCGGCGCTCCGGGATGTGGCCACGACCCGCCCAGAGGTTCATCCTCTGCGGGACGGGCGGTAGCACGGTGTGGAACTTATACCCATGGCCCGCATTGGCGACAGGTTCGGTTTCGGCGCTCCGAAACAGGTCGGCCCGAGGACCGGTCATTGTTTCGGGCCGTTGGTATTATTGCCGCACCCGGTGCGCCGGGAAGTGCAGGCTGGCGGTGGTGCCTTGGCCGAGTTGGCTGTCGAGTTCGATGTGACCTTCGTGCATCTCCATGAAGGACCGCACGATCGACAGGCCGAGCCCGGTGCCTTTCATGTTGGTCACTGTGGCATCGCGAATCTGGCCGAAGGGTTCCAGGACGATTGGGATGTCCTTTTGCGCGATGCCAATCCCCTGGTCGATCACTTGTACCACCAGGTCCTCTGTGCCGGACCGGACCGTCCGAACCCGCACCGTCGTGCCGACCTCGGAATACTTGATGGCGTTGGTCAGTAGATTGCCCAGGACCTGGTTCAGGGCGCGCCGGTCGGCGCGCAGGTGCACCGGTGCGCCGACCGGCTCGATGACCAGTGTGATCGATGCTTGGTCTGCGGAGGCGCGGACCATGTCGACGGCCTCGGAAACGACCGTGCCAAGGTCCAGTTCATCGTCGTTCAAGTCGTACCGTCCAGCCTCGATCTTGGACAGATCCAGCAGGTCGTTGATGAGTGTCATGAGCTGTTCGCCGCTCTTGAGAATGAAGTCGGCGTAGTCACCATAGCGGCCTTCCAGCCGGCCCTGCAGCCCAAGTGTCATGGCCTCGGAAAAGCCCATGATGGCGTTAAGCGGCGTGCGCAGCTCGTGGCTCATCCGCGCGAGGAAATGAGATTTCGCCTCATTGGCCGTTTCTGCGCGGCGTTTGGCATCTTCGAGTTCGGCTGTGCGCCGCCGCACGCGGTCTTCCAGCTCCTGCTGTGTGCGACGCATCAGGCTTTCCACCCGCTTGCGCTCCGAGATGTCCCGGAACACCAGAACCGCCCCGTGCGGCGTGCCCGCGCCATCGTGGATCGGGCTGCCGCTCACGCTCAGCGCCAATCCGGTATCCCCAGCCCCTGTCCCGTGCAGGAAAATCTCGGTTTCTGTCCGTAGCTCGTTGCTCACGGCCTGCACCAGTGGACGGCGGTCTGCGGCGAGCGGACTGCCATCTTCGGTGCGCAGCATTTGGCCCAGACGACCCAGGTCGATGGAGCCGGTCTGCGGATCGATCGCATCGTGGAACAGCCGCCCGGCCGCCGGGTTGGCCACGATGAGGCGTTGACCGCCATCGATCACCAACAAGGCGTCTTTCATGTTGCGGAGGATCAGGTCCAACTGGCCGCTCTGCTCGCGGTACTTGCGTTCCGATAGCTCCAGGGCCTGTTGCGCCTGTTTCCTCTGCGACAGATCGACAAAGGTGATCACAACGCCGTCGATGCTGCTCGGACGCACACGGTAAGGCAAGACCCGCATCAGCAGCCAGCGTCCCTGGCGATCGCGCACTTCGCGCTCAATGGCCTCGCCGGCGCGCAGGCACCGGTTGACGTCATCGAGCACATCCGCATAGTCGATCTGATGGGTCACATGATCGAGTGGTCGGCCAACATCGCGGGACAGCAAATTGAAAGCACCGGCCACGGCCGGCGTGAATTTGCGAATGTTGAGGTTGGTATCCAGAAAAATCGTTCCAATTTCGGTGCTATGGAGCAGATTGTCCATGTCGGCCGTGATCTGCGTCAACTCATCAATCTTTTGGCGATGCTCTGCATTGACCGTGTATAATTCTTCATTTACCGAATGCAATTCTTCGTTTGTACTCTGCAGCTCTTCGTTCGATGCCATCAATTCTTCATTGGTTGCTTGCAGTTCCTCATTGCTGGTTTCCAATTCCTGCACCGTCGCCTGCAGGCTCTCCTTCGTGTATTGCAGCTCCCGTTCCAGATCGGTGATGCGATTGCTCGTCTCCTGTGTCGGATCGAACGGTTCGGAGGAGCGGGTTTGCGTGGTCTGCGGCGTATCGGCCGGTTCCACGACGATCAGGTAGTTGCGCACGCCAGCGGCGGTTTCTGGCAAGGCTTCGGCCGTTACCTTTAGCATCGCGGCGGTTGGATCGGTCGACAGTCGCACGCCGTTATAGATGATCGGTGTTCTTTCCTTGCGGGCTCGCGGCAACGCCGCCCCGATGGCGATGCGCAGTTCACCGTCGATCAGCGTCATTAGGTCGGTACTGAACCGGCCGGTCATGGTGCGTAAATAGCGCGAGGCATCGCCGAACACATGCAGCACCTCGCCATCTTCGTTCACCATAAAGCCGGGTGGCACAAAGCGCGACAACAGGACGTCGTAGGCCTGCAACAGCTTGCGATCGGTCTGGCGCGTCGAGGCAAATCCGGGGATCACCGGCGACACCGCGGCCCCGAGACGGAGATCCGTCCCCGCCGGGATCCGATTGAGGCCGGTCAGCGCCGCGTCACTGCGCTTGCGATAGATCTGCCATCGGGCGTTGGCGACATCGAAGTCGGCTTGGATGCGGCCCAGGGTCTCGCTCGGCCCTAAGAACAAGTAACCCTCGGGTTTCAAAGCGAAATGGAACAGCGACAGCACTTTTTCCTGTGCGGCCGGCTGCAGATAAATCAAAAGGTTACGGCAACTGATGAGGTCGAGTTTGGTGAACGGCGGATCTTTCATGACATCGTGCTTGGCGAATACCGCCATGCGCCGCAGTTCCGCTGAGATTTGAAAATCGTCACGCCGCCGGGTGAAGTACTGCGCCAGTTGATGGCCCGGGACGGTGCCAACGCTCTCGGCGGAAAAGATGCCGGCGCTGGCGCTTTCCAGGGATTCCGGGTGCACATCGGTGGCGAAGATTTTGATTGTGCGCCGGACGCCCAATTCCTGGCAACGCGCGTGCATCAAAATGGCGATCGAATAGGCTTCCTCCCCGGTGGCGCAGCCGGGAACCCAGATGCGGATCTCCTGATCCTCACGGGTTCGATCGATCAGCGCCCGCAGGATTTCGTCGTCGAGAAACCGGAATGCCTCAGCATCACGAAAGAACCGGGTTACGCCGATCAATAGATCCCGATAGAGCCGATCCATCTCGCTGCGGTTGCTTTCCAGCCACGTGAGATAATCCTCCAAGTGTTCGAAATGGTTGTGCAGCATCCGGCGTTCGATACGTCGCGATACGGTCGTGGGTTTGTATAGCGAAAAATCGATGTGAAATTCCTGCTTCAGCATTTCCAGCAGCCGATGCACGTTGGCATCGATCGGTACCTCCGCGGCCCGATCCGCCAGGATCGCCGCTTTCCCTAGGGTTCCGGCCGCAAAGCTAACCAGCATGGCCGCCAGCTCATCCACCGGAGCGACCACATCAACCTTGCCCGTGGCAATGGCCGCCCGTGGCATGCCGTCGAACTTTGCTGTGGATTCCGACTGCACCAGAACGAAGCCCCCGGCATCGTGGATTGCGCAAATGCCGCGTGACCCATCGGTGCCGGTGCCGGACAGCACGATGCCAATGGCCCGGTCGCCGTATTCCTGCGCCAGCGAACGTAAGAACACATCGATCGGTAGGGAGGGGAAGTGGATCGGATCCGTGTCGGTGAGGAGCAGCCGACCTTGAGCAACCTCCATTTCCTTGCGCGGGGGGATGAGATAGATCGCATTCGGTTCGATGAGGATGCCGTCTTCCACGCGCCGGATGGGCATGCCGGTATGGCGCGCCAGCAGCTCGTCCATCAGACTTTTGAAGTCCGGCGATAGGTGCTGGATGATCACGAATGCCATACCCGTGTCCGCGGGTATTCTGCGAAACAGTGCCTCGAGGGCCTCAAGACCACCAGCCGACGCGCCGATCCCGGCCACGAAACGCGGCGGTGTGGAATCGCCATCCAATCGACCGTCGGAGATGTCCAAAGGCTCCATTGCCATTGTCGACCATTCCGTGCAAGTGACCCCGGGGCCCACAAAACGGGCAAGGCCAGTCAAACATCAAGGATGAGCAGGCTAGTCGGACATTACCGAATAGGCAAGGGGACTAGAATAGTTCTGTCTCGAAGCTCTTGCAGAGAGTCGGGTCGATTTGCTGACGCCGGGTCGGGTGGACTGGCAGATCATACCACCACCTGAGCCCGGCCATGGCACGGACACCGATGCCCCTTTTCCGGTCCGAGTCCCCGGAAATCATCCGATCCCTGGCACATGGTCCTGGTTTATGATACGATTTCTTAGGGTCTATTGTCGGATATCGACGAAGTTGCTCATCAGTGAGCTGGGCGATGATTGCCACCGACGGGTGTGGCACTCGTGGTTCGGGAAAGGGTGTCAAGATGATTGGAAATTGGAGTGCCGGTCGAACGCTCGCCCGCGCCGCCGCGCACGGCCTGCTGCCGCACCGGTGCCGACGGACCTTGCTGCTAGCTGTCGTAGCCGCACAGCTATCGGGCGCTGCCCTGGGCCAAGATGATCTGCTGTTGGCGCCGTCGGGCGGTGACGACCTGTTGGCACCCGCAGGAGACAGCCTGCTTTTGGTTCCCGCCGACGGCGATGACCTCTTGTCCTCCACACCAACCGGCGGCGACGATCTGCTGGCGCCGCTCCCGACCGCCGGCGACGATCCGCTGGCAATCCCCGGTGTGGCGGATCCGGCCACTGAGACCGATGATGGGGCGGAACCGGCCAGCGCGTTCAAGCAGCATGAAGCGCTATTCGCCGAGAGTCGTTTCCCGTCTGCCACCACCTGTGCCACCTGCCATCCCAAACATTTCGAGGAATGGGCGGTCTCGCAGCACGCCTATGCCCAGCTCAGCCCCGTCTTCGTCTCCATGCAGGCGGCCATCAATGCGCTGACGAGCGGTACCAACGGAGACTTCTGCATCCGCTGCCACACGCCGGTGGGCATGAACCTGGACGAATCCGTTTATGTCTCCAATTTGGAGCGCCACCCGACCTCGCGGGAAGGCGTCACCTGCATCGCGTGCCATCGGGTGACGCGCAATTATGGGCGCATCAGTGGCCGGTTGGCGATCGAGGAGGGCGACCTGTTCGATCCGGTGTACGGTCCCAGCGGCAACGCTGAACTGGAGCGCGTGCTGCAGGAACCGGAGACCTACCGGGTGGTGACCGACCGTGGTGAGTCTGGCCGTGCCATCCACACCGAGGCGCGCCGGTTTTTCCCCCTCATCACCCCAGGCTTCTGCGGTAGCTGCCACGATGTCACCCTGGTCAATGGTTTTCGGTTGGAGGAGGCCTTCACCGAGTACAAACGCACTCCGGCAGCTCGGCGCGGCGTGACTTGCCAGGACTGTCACATGGGCACCGAGCAGGGTGTCGAGTCCGGCTATGCACGAGGGCCGGCCGCGGTGGTTGGTGGCGTGCCGACCCAGGATCGCAAGCTCACCAACCACTATTTCGCCGGTCCCGACCATTCCATCTTGCACCCGGGTCTGTTCCCGCTCAACGTCGAGGCACAGGAATTCAAGACCATGGCCGAGTGGCTCGAGTTCGACGTCGCGGCCGGCTGGGGCACCGACGCGTTCGAGAACAGCGCACCGGTTGACTACCCATTCCCCGACTCTTGGATTTCCATCGACGACCGCTACGACGCTCGCTCCATCATCGATTACCAGCAAGAACGCCTGGCTTGGGCGGACGAACAGCGGCTGGAGGTGCTGCAGAATGGTCTTGGTCTCGGTGAGATCACGGTGGCGGTGCCGTCCCGCGACGGCTTCACGTTCACCGTACCGGTGCACAACTTGACCGACGGCCACGGTGTGCCGACCGGCTTCGACGCCGAACGCCTGATGTTCCTGGAAGTCACGGTGACGGATGCGGATGGCCGGGTGGTCTTCGTCTCCGGTGACCGCGACCCGAACGGCGACGTCCGCGACCTGCATTCGGCCTATGTGCACGACGGCCGCTTGCCGCTCGACGGCGACCTGTTCAATCTGCAGTCCAAGTTTGCCGTCCGCCTGCTCCGCGGCGGTGAGCGCGAACAGATTCTGCCGATCAACACCTCGCTTGGCGTGCTGCCGTTCGTTCGGCCGGAGACCCGGGCGACAACCATCTACGGACGGCCGCGTACGGCGCGGAAACACAAGCAGACCATTGACCCTCTGAGCCACCGCGACGCCACCTACCGTGTCGACGGCGATCACCTCACGGGGCAGGAGCCTTACACGGTTTCGGTGCGGCTGCAGGCCCAGATGGTGCCCGTCAATCTGATCGCTGCCATCCAGTTCGTCGGCTTCGACTATGGCATGAGTCCGCGTGAGGTGGCCGCCGGCGTGGTCGACGGCACCATGACCATCGATGAAGCGCGCCTGGAGGTGTATCCGAGTCGTCACTAGCCAAATCGAATGGGGCTGCTGGCCGTCCGAACGGGCGGTCGTGGCACGACTTCCGGTTCGGAGCCGCGTAGACTGATGCCAAACCATTTGGCGAAATTCATAATGCGGATTCGGTCACCATGACGGCTCAGACGACCCATCGACGGCTGGGAGCGCTTTGGCGCAACGACCCATTTGTGCTTCCCAGCGTGCTCGCGACTGTACTCGCCGCCAGCCTGCCGGTGCTGGCGGCGGAGGACATTTCCGACGAGGTGATCCCGTACCAGGGCGACAGCCTACCGGCACGGGCCTCGCCGTTGCTCGAGATCGGACCGGGCCTGCTTAAAACTGGTCCTTTGTCGGAGGGCTTCGAATTGCCGACCGGGGCGGTGTGGCAGCCCGCCCTCTGGGTGTTCGGCACCTTCCGCACCGCGTTCAACGATTTCAAATCGGGTGACAATCCCGAGACGCGGGAATGGGCGAACCGGCTCAACATCTTCGCCAATCTGCAGCTCTCCGGCACCGAGCGCGTGTTGTTCGGTCTGCAGCCATTCAACATCGACCTGGCCGCCAGCGGCTACCGCTGGCGGCCGGACGGCGACGACGGCTTCCAGAACAAGCTGAACGGTCGGATCACGACGCTTTTCTTCGAGGGCGACATCGGTGAGATTTTCCCCGACCTCGATCCGTTCGACCAGGGCAATCTGGACATCGGCTTCTCCGTCGGTCGGCAGCCCTTGTTCTTCCAGCAAGGCCTGATGTTGAACGACACCGTGGATGCGGTTGCCATCACCCGCGACACCGTGATCTGGAAGGGCCTGTCGCCGGATACGCGCATCACGGCGCTCTACGGCTGGAACCAAATCGAGCGCAGCGACAACGCCGATGATCCGGGTGCCAACCTGTTCGGCCTGTTCGTGGAGACCGACTTCCGCCCGTCGACGGTCGCGGTCGACCTTGCCTATGTCGAGGGGTCGGAGAGCAGTGGCGGCGACGGTGCGCATTTCGGTGTGGCAGCGACGCAGCGCCTGGGTCACGTCAACTCATCGTTTCGCGTCAACCAGTCGTTTGCCATCGACCAGGACACGCAGGCGGTCGGCACCGGTACGCTCCTTTTCACCGAGCTGTCCACCGACCCCTTCGGCACCAACGACGTGCTGTATCTCAACGGTTTCTCAGCGTTCGGTCACTTTACCTCCGCGGCGCGCGACCCCGAGACCGGCGGGCCACTTGGCCAGGTTGGCATCTTGTTCGCCGCCGTCGGTCTGGGCAGTTATTTGGCGCCCTTGAACAACCGGGCCGAAGACGTTGTCGGAGGCGCCGTCGGCTACCAGGCGTTTTTCAATCAGCAGCGAACCCAGGCGGTGCTGGAGGTGGGAGGCCGGCTTGGCATCGGATCGGGTACGCGCGATGCTGGCGCCGTTGGGGTGCGCCTACAACAAGCGGTTGGCGACCGCACGGTGTTGCAGTTTGATGCCTTCGTCGGCGACGAGGAGCGCCAGCCTCTGAGTTACGGCTATCGCACCGAAATTCTTGTACGTTTCTGAAAAGGTCGGTGTATCCTCAGTGGTGTTGCCGGGTCGGGGCGACCCCATCCTGGCTGATGACCGCCGCCGGAGGATGCTGCCGCCATGTCGGTGCTCGCTGCGCCCTTGCTGCTGGAAGCGGCTGGTTATGTCCTGGTCGCGGCGGCTTTGATCCAGGCCGGTCTCGGCACGTGGACGCTGTGGCAGCGCAGCGTGGCCGAACAGCGTGCCGCCGCCGCCGCCGCCGAGCATTTCGCCCGACGGGCCGACTTGATCCTGCGCCGGGCGGAAGTCCAACGCGACCGCACGGTGCTGAGCTGGAACGGCTGGCGCAAATTCGTCGTGGCGCGCAAAATACCGGAATGTGAAGGCACACACTCGTTCGATCTGGTGCCGCACGACGGCCGCCCGATTGCACCGTTTCTGCCCGGCCAATATCTGACCTTCCAAATCCGGCGGCCGGGTGACGATCGGCCGTTGGTGCGGTGTTACTCGCTGTCTGACGGCCCTTACCGGCCGGATGTCTATCGTGTGACCATCAAGACGGTACCGCCGCCGCCGGGTAGCGACGTCCCGCCCGGTCGGTCGTCGAGCTGGTTCAACCAGGTGGTGGAGCCGGGCGACATTCTCGATGTGCGTGCCCCGTCGGGGCAATTTGGCCTCGATCCGCACCAGGAAACCGGTGTGGTGATGATTGCCGGTGGCATCGGCGTGACACCCATGATCAGCATGGTGAACACGTTGAGCGCGACGGGCACGCCGCGCTCGACCTGGCTATTCTACGGCGTGCACAATCGCTCCCAACATGCGTTTGCCGAACACCTGGCTGAGTTGCGGCGCACTGTTCCGTGGATCACGATCGTCACCTTCTACAGCCGGCCCACGCCCAGTTGCGTGGCCGGGCGCGACTACGATCACGTGGGGCTGATCACCCTCGATCGCCTCAAGGCCACCCTGCCGTCCAACACCTTCGAGTTCTTCGTATGCGGGCCGCCGCCCATGATGGAGGCAATGACCCGCGACTTGCGCGCCTGGGGTGTGCCGGAGGAACGTATCCACTTCGAGGCCTTCGGCCCGGCCACCGTGCGCCGCCAGGGCGGCGGCGAAACGGGGGCACCGGCGGCGGTTGGCGGGGGGCACGAGGTGGTGTTCAGCCGATCCGGCAAGACTGTTCATTGGCCTGACCGCTGCACCTCGCTGTTGGAGCTGGCGGAGAGCAACGGCATTGCCATCGATTCCGGTTGCCGGGCCGGCAATTGCGGCACTTGCGCGGTTGCAATCAAGGAAGGCACCATTGATTATCTTACGGCTCCCGGCGAACCTCCCGCAACGGGGACATGTTTGACCTGTATTGCCACCCCAGCCTCGCGCCTGGTCCTTGATACGTGACGTACCGCATCCAATCCCGAACGGCGGTCGTCTGGTCCGGCGGCCGATCGGTGTGCCGAACCTCCATTTCGATGCAACACCATTTGCGACACGTTTTTGCAAGGAGACGACCATGGACGCAACAGCCCTGAGGATGGCCGGTTTTATCGCTGGCATTGGTGGTCCGGTGCTGATCGCCGGTTTACTCGCGACCGGAACGGTTTCGGCCCAGACCGGTTGGGATCACACCGACATCGTTGGACCGGACGAATGTGCCGAATGTCATAAGGCCGAGACCGAGGTATGGCGGGGCACGCACCATTTCGCCACCTTTCGCGAGATGCCGCGTCGGCGCGAGGCGACCGAGATCGCTCGAAACATGGGACTGCGCCGCATCAAGGAAGGCAGCCTGTGCCTGGATTGCCATTTCACCACCACCCAAACGCGGCGCGGTGGGCCACGCGAAGCGATCTCTGGCATTTCGTGTGAGTCCTGTCATGGCCCAGCCAAGGATTGGGTTAAGGTGCACAGCGAATATAGCGGCCTGAAGGAAGGGCAGGAGACGCCACAGCAGATTTCGGCACGGTGGGCCGCCTCTGAGCGTGCCGGTATGATCCGGCCGGGCAACATGGCCGCCTGGGCGCGCAACTGTCTCAGTTGCCACGTGGTGCCGCAGGAAGACCTGGTCAATCGGGGTGGCCACCCGGCAGGCAGTGCCTTTGAGTTGGTGAGTTGGTCGCAGGGCGAGATCCGGCACAATGTCTGGTACAATGACGGCCGGCGCAACGAACAGGCCTCGGTCGAAACCCAGCGCAAGATGTTCGTCATCGGTCGGGCGGTCGAGCTGGAGGTTGCTCTGCGGGCGGTTGGCCGGGCGACACAGCGCGCCGAATACGCGGTTGAAATGGCGAAACGGGCCGATACGGCGCGTCGGGCGGTTGCTCAGCTGGCGCGGATTTTGGATGTGGGCGAACTCGCCGCCATGGCTCGGGCCGGCCAGACAGCGCAGCTCAAGCTGAACAACGCCACAGCCCTCAACCGTGCCGCCGACCAAGTGGCGCGGGCGACCGACCAGCTAGCCGACCGCTACGATGGGAGTAGTTTTGGTGCCATCGACCGCTATCTGCCGCAGCCGGCGCAATACAAAGGCCGGCCCGCTCGCTGACCGGAGGGTTGACGGGAAGGGCGCCATTTCCCTGTCCTCCGGCAACACGCTTGCGCCTGTGCCGCCTGACACCCCAGATCCAGGACCCGGTGATGCCGGACACGACCACGGAACGACGACCTCGACGCTGGGACAGCCCGTTTGCCGACCGGCCGCTCGACGACCGCGAAATCGACTGCATCCTCACCTTACCGATCCTAGGCCGGATCGATGCCGGGCGTTTCCCGCGCACTCTGGCATTGCGCGACATCCTGCGCAACGATGCCCGGCTCGAGACGTTCAACCGTGGCGATATTGTTGTGCGCGAGAACGACTACAGCAACTCGGTGTTCTTCATCCTCAGTGGTCGGGTCCGGGTGCTGTTCGACAATCTACCCGAGATCGGCCGGGCGTCTGAACCGCGCCGAAAGGGATGGCTGGCCGCGCTTGGTCAGGCCTGGGCCAACCCGACCCTGCCAGAGGTGCGCACACCCGGCCGGTCGCGCGTGCGGCTTCGCACCCGCAAGAACGGCATGCGCGCCTATCTCGGCGATCCCGATCAGGTGATCGCCCAGTACAAGACTGTGGTTCTGGGCGAAGGCGATCTGTTCGGCGAGATCGCCGCCATCGACCGCGGCCCGCGCCGGGCCAGCGTGTTCGCGGACAGCCCGTGCGAGCTGGTCGAGCTGCGGTGGCAAGGCCTGCGCGAACTACGCGCCCGTGATCCCGCGTTGCGGACCGAGATCGACCGGCGTCACCGCGACCGCACACGGTTGTCGCACCTGACTGACGCCCCCCTGTTTGCCACGCTCGACATGGCTGTGATCAACGAAATCGCCGAAGCATCCCGCTTCGAGAGCCATGGCGCCGAGGACCTGTTCCACACCTTCAACCCGATCACGTCGCAGGTCGAGGCCGGGCGAGCGCTCGGCAGCGAACCGCTGATTGCGGAGGAAGGGAGCTACGTCAACGACCTGATCTTGATCCGCTCCGGCTTCGCACGCGTCACCGAGCAAGTCGACCAGGGACACCGCACGGTCGGCTATGTGCAGGCCAACGACCTGTTCGGCCTGCCTGAGATCGTTGCGCAATGGCGCGGCGATCATCCGGTCGCGCTCGAACACAGCCTGCGTGCGATCGGCTATGTCGGCATCCTCCGTGTGCCGGTGCCGGTGGTCGAACGGTTGGTGATGCCGGCGGCCGAGGCGGCTGGGTTGCTACCGCCGCCACGCCGTCGCGACCCGGCGCCGGCGCCGCGCTGGCGGGACGATCCGGATCCGCCGCGTTTGGAGCAATCGCTGGTCGATTTCCTGATCGACCGGCGCATCATTAACGGCACGGCGACCATGCTCATCGACCTCGGCCGCTGCACCGGCTGCGACGATTGCGTGCGCGCCTGTGCCGCCACCCACGGTAATAACCCCCGTTTCGTGCGCCAAGGGCCGATCCATGGCGATCTGATGGTCGCCAACGCCTGCATGCACTGCATTGACACCGTGTGCCTGATCGGCTGTCCAACCGGCGCGATCCACCGCGACCCGAGCACGGGCCGGGTCATGATCAACGAAGACACCTGCATCGGCTGCGCCACATGTGCCAATTCCTGTCCTTACGGCAACATCCGCATGGTCGATATCCGCAATGCGTCGGGCGCCTTCATTCTCGATGAAGAGACGCATGTGCCGATCCGCAAGGCGACCAAATGCGACCTGTGTGCCGGCCAGCCGGCGGCCCCGGCCTGTCAGCGCGCCTGTCCGCACGACGCTCTGGTGCGCATGGATACGCGCGACCGGACCACCCTGAGCCGATGGGTGCGGCGATGATGTCGGGATGTTCCTCATGACCAGTCTGGCCCGACGGCGTTGGGCGAACACGGCGGTGACGATGCTGCTGGCTGGGCTGATGCTGGCGCTCTATGAGCTGTCCCAGTTGTCGCTCGAGGATTCGCAAATCCTAACCGGATGGGGCCTGGTCACTCTGTTCACTGTGCTGATACTCTTCACCGTGCGGAAACGGCTGCCCATGCTGCCACTGCCGAACGCCGCGGTCTGGCTTCAGATGCACATCTATGCCGGCTGGCTGACCGGCCTCCTGTTCCTGTTGCACACCGATTTCGAGTGGCCGACCGGCACGTTGGATATTTGGTTGTGGGGCCTTGCGGTGTCGCTTTGGCTCAGCGGCGTGCTCGGTCTCGCCTTGACCCGGTGTCTGCCGCGGCTGACCGTATCGATCGGCCCGCGAGTATTGTTCGAAGCCATCCCGATGGAGCGCCGCCGGCTGGCCGAGGGCGTGAAGGCCTTGGCCACGGCTTCGGCGGCCGAGACGACCTCGACCACCATCCTGGATTTCTACCGACGCGAGCTGCACGGGTTCTTTCTCGGGCCGCGCCATGCGGTCGCGCACCTGATCGGCTCGCGTCGGCACCTGCGCCGGCTGCAGCGGAACATCGACTCTCTGCAGCGCTACGTCGACGAAGCCGGCCGTAGCGCGCTCGACCGAATGGCCGCCATGGTGCGCGAGAAGGATGCGCTCGATCACCAGTTTGCCACTCAAGCAGCGTTGAAACTGTGGCTGTTCGTGCATGTGCCGCTTACCTGGGCGATGGTGCCGGTGATTGCCGTGCACGTGGTGTTGGCCTACGCCTTTGGGGTGGCCGGTCGATGACCGGGGCAAGCTCGATCGACGGCGACACGACCGTTCCGCACCCCTCCTCGACAGCGTCGCCGTCGGCGGCGGCCTTGCGCCAGGGTGACTACGCGCGCCCACAGCAGGGCTGGGTGTGCGGACACGCCGACGGCACGCAGTGCCGTCTCGGTCCAGACCAGCGCGGGCGTTGCCGTGCGGGGCCGTTGTGCCGGCCGCGCCGCGACGGGGACCGTTGGCTGTGCTGCCTGCCGGCGTCGGTTGGTGGTCCCTGTGAGGACGGCCCACAGCCGGATGGCCGGTGCTGCCAGGCGGTGCCGCCATGTGCACCGCGCGCCAGCCTGCGCACCCTGCGTGGCCGGGTGGTGCGCTGGGCGTTCGGACTGAGCATCGGCCTTTTGCTGATTGCGTTGCATGGTTCGGGCCGCGACGCTTGGGTTTCATCGGGTCCGATCAGCATCCATCACGGTACGGTGCAGGATTGTGCTGCCTGCCACGGCGGCTATGCCGCGGGGCCGACCGGCTGGCTGCTGGCCGCCCTGGACCCGTCTCGGCGCCGTGACGACGGCGACATGCTGTGCCTGTCGTGTCATGCCTATGGGGACACCCCGTTCAACCCGCATGCCCAGCCAGCCTCGCGCTTGGAAACATTGGCCGACGAGATCAGAGCCCGCACGGACCTGGCACCGCCGGTCCCGTTCACTTTGGCGGCTTCGGCGGCCTTGTTTGCGCCGGCCAACCTGGCGACCGCCAGTGTTTCGTGCCGATCCTGCCACCGCGAGCATCGCGGCCGGAGCGCAGACTTGACCCGGGTGAGCGATGCCGAATGTCAGGGCTGCCATACGCTGCGCTTTGCCAGTCTGGTGTCCGGCCACCCGGAGATCGACCATCTGCTGACCGACCGTCGCCAACGCATCCGGTTCGACCACAACGGCCATTTCGACCGATACTTTGCCGAAGGGGCGGTCGCCGACCTGGCACCAGCCACCTGCAGCGCCTGCCATGCCTTGGGACCGAACGGCCACGATATGGTCACCAAGAGTTTTGAGGACGGCTGTGCGGCCTGTCACATCGGCGATGTGACGGGGATGACCGCTGTTGACCGCAAGGGCGTGGCCGTCTTGACGGTGCCTGGCTTGGATCTTCTGGAATTGTCCGACCGTGGCATCGATATTGGCGGTTGGCCGGAGTTCTCAGAAGAACCGCTGACGCCGTTCCTGGAGCATCTGTTGCGCACCGACCCCGCCGTTGCCACGGCCCTCGACGTGATCGCACCGCTCGACCTGCTCGATTTGCGCCAGGCCACCGCCGCGCAGATGACCGCTGTCGCCGAGATTGCCATCGCCATCAAGCATCTGATCGGTCATCTGTTGACCGAAGGCATGACCATGGCCGATGCCATGCTCGCACCGCTGCGCGCCGACGTGCCGAAGGCGGACACCGCATCCTTGTTGGCCTTGTTGCCCTACGAAGTGGTGCGCGATGCGCAGCAGGCCTGGTTTCCCGATCTGGCAGCGGAGATGGCCCGGCCCCTGCCGATGCTGCCCGACCCGGTACCCGGTCCGGGGGTTGCCGTGGCAATGGATATCGGTGCCGATCTGGATGAAGCGATACTGCCCGTGGACGACGGTGACATCCTGGGTGGTCTCGGTCCGCCGGCCGATGACGGCGACATCTTGGACGGTCTCGGCCCGCCGGCCGATGACGGCGACATCCTGGGCGGTCTCGGCCCGCCGGCCGATGACGGCGACATCCTGGGCGGTCTCGGTCCGCCGGCCGATGACGGTGACATCCTGGGCGGTCTCGGTCCGCCGGCCGATGACGGCGACATCCTGGGCGGTCTCGGTCCGCCGGCCGATGACGGCGACATCCTGGGTGGGTTGGACATCTCTCCTGGCGCCAGCAATCCCCTCGGCGGCTTCGACGCCGCTGCCGACCCCGCTGTCGGAACCCAGGAGCCGGCCGTCCTAGACCCGGCCACGAGCGAGGAGGATTGGATGGCGGTGGGCGGCTGGTACCGTCAGGATCAAGCGCTGCTGTACCGGCCGGCCGGCCATGCCGACCGCTTTCTGCATGCCTGGCTCGATGTGGCGGCGGCCAAAAGCGGCGACGCCGGATCGAATTTCGGTGATCGGCTGTTGGCTGTGATCGGTGCGGAACGTTCACCCGGCCAGTGTCTGAGCTGTCACAGTGTCGATGCCGCTGGTGGACTGCATCATGCGCATTCCGCAACGTCTGGGTTGCGTGTCAACTGGACCGCAGTCCGGCCCGATCCGCGTGACATCGGCTTTACGGTCTTTTCACACGCTGAGCATTTCAGTCTGGTCGAGGTGGAAGGTTGTGAACACTGCCATCCACGCAGCCGCATCGTCGATCCGGACCGCTTCCGTGCCCAATTCGCTGGCCACGACCCGACCGCCACGGTGAACCCTGACTTCGGCGGCCCCAAAGTGGCAACCTGCGCCGACTGCCACACCATTGACGCCGCTGGCGACGCCTGCACCCTCTGCCACCGCTACCATGTTGGCCGCTTTCCCCCCCGTCTGCCGGAAGAACGGACGAGGGCAACGGCAGATTCCTCACCATCGGATCGCGCATTCCCATGAGGAAAGCGACGGTGTAGGTCGGGCAGCGTCCCGTTTCACCTCAGTGACCGGCGGTCGCAGCACCGGATCAGCGCCGCCCAAATCGTGGGGCATAATCGGGGCAGTTTATTTTCCATAATTCACATTATGCGCTTTATAAGAGACAGATCGGATGTGAGTCGGATATGAGGGCACCAAGTTTCCTCCGTGACCATGGCGTCGCACCTCGCGCTTATGCTTCTCTCTGTAGCCAAGGCCCACCAAACCAGTGCCCACCTGAAGTGTGAGAAGAAACCCCATGAGCTGGAGTCCTTGTCCCGAGCCGACGCTAGGGCATGCCGCGTCGGTCAACGCAATCGAAACGATCATCGTGCCGCGCGCCGTCGATCTGGGTGAGATGACGGTGCGGCGCGCACTGCCCAGCACCAAGCGGCAGATGGTCGGCCCGTTCATCTTCTTCGACCAGATGGGCCCGGCCGAATTCCTGACCGACCAGGGCATCGACGTCCGCCCGCACCCGCACATCAACCTGGCCACCCTGACCTATCTGCTCGACGGCGAGATTTTACACCGCGACAGCCTGGGCACCGAACAGGCGATCCAACCCGGTGCGATCAACTGGATGCGCGCCGGCAAGGGCATCGTGCATTCTGAGCGCACATCGGCCGAGAAGAAGGCCAGCGGCCAGCGCCTGTTCGGCCTGCAGACCTGGGTCGCCCTGCCGGAAAGTGCCGAGGAAAGCGATCCGGCCTTCCTGCATCACCCGGAAACCGATCTGCCTCGGATCGAGGACGGACCTCTCAGCGTCCGGCTGATCGCAGGCAGCGCGTTCGGTCAGATCTCGCCGCTCGCCACCGCTTCGCCCACGCTCTATGCCGATATCGCCCTGACCGCCGGCGGCCGGTTCGCCGTCGACGCCGATGTCGAGGAGCGCGCGCTCTACGTGCTCACCGGTTCCATCATCTGCGACGGCTGCCGCCACGAATCCGGCACGCTCGTCGTCCTGAAACCGGGTGCGTCCGTGCCGGTCGGCGCGGATATGGACGCTCGCGTCATGCTATTCGGCGGCGAACCCATGGATGGGCCGCGCCATATCTGGTGGAACTTCGTGTCCTCCCGGCCGGAGCGCATCGAACAGGCCAAGGAGGAATGGCGGCAAGGTCGGTTCGACACGGTGCCCGGCGACGAAGCGGCGTTCATTCCACTGCCGGACGATATCGGCACGCCGCGCCGGGCCGTTGGCGGACGTGCGCTCGTGTGACGCCAGCACCATGCGCGCGTGCATCGGCCATGTCGACGATGGGGCAGCCATTCTTCGGGCAACCGGTTATGATGCGATCTAAGTGATCGCGAGCCGAGCGTTGCCAGGAGAACCGCCATGCTCAACCCGACCGTCGCCCGGGTGACCGAAGCTATCCGTGACCGCAGCCGCGAGACACGGGCGGCCTATCTTGCGCGCATGGCCGCGGCGGCACCCGGCCCGCACCGCGGCAGCTTGTCGTGCAGCAACCTGGCACATGTGACGGCGGCCTGCGGAAGCCACGAGAAAACCGCGCTCAGCCGCGGCGACGGGCCGCACATCGGCATCGTCACCGCCTACAATGACATGCTGTCGGCGCACCAGCCGTTCGAGAGTTTTCCGGCACTGATCCGGGCGGCGGCGCGGGCCGCCGGCGGTTCGGCCCAGGTGGCCGGCGGTGTGCCCGCCATGTGCGATGGTGTGACGCAGGGCCAGACGGGCATGGAGCTGAGCCTGTTCTCACGCGACGTGATCGCGCTTGCCGCCAGTGTGGCGCTGTCGCACAACGCCTTCGACGCTGCCCTGTTCCTGGGCGTGTGCGACAAGATTGTTCCTGGCCTGGTGATCGCCGCCGCCACTTTCGGCCACCTGCCCGCCGTGTTCGTGCCCGCCGGCCCCATGACCTCGGGTCTGCCCAATGCCGACAAGGCCAAGGTGCGCCAACGCTTCGCCGCCGGCGAGATCGGCCGCGCCGAATTGCTCGAGGCGGAAATGCGAAGCTACCACGGCCCCGGCACCTGTACCTTCTACGGCACGGCCAATTCCAACCAGATGCTCATGGAGTTCATGGGGCTGCACCTGCCGGGCACCAGCTTCGTCAATCCCGGCACGCCGCTGCGCGATGCCCTCACCCGCGCCGCCACCGCGCGCGCCTTGGCGATCACCGCGCTCGGCGACGCGTTCACCCCGGTCTCGGCGGTGTTGGACGAGAAGGCCTTTGTCAACGGTCTGGTCGGGTTGCACGCCACCGGCGGTTCGACCAACCTGGTCCTGCACCTGATCGCCATGGCGCGCGCTGCTGGCGTGTTGATCACCTGGGACGACATGGCGGCCCTGTCGACGGTGACGCCGTTGATGGCGCGGGTCTACCCAAACGGTCTGGCCGACGTGAACCACTTCCACGCCGCCGGCGGTCTCGGCTTCATGATCGGCGAATTGCTCGGCGCCGGCCTGTTGCATGAAGACGTGTGCACGGTGGCCGGGCCCGGCCTCGCCCTCTACACGCAGGAACCGATCCTGGACGGCGCAGGCGGCGTGACCTGGCGCGCCGGGGCCCGCAAAAGCCTGAACACCGACATCCTGCGCCCGGTCGCCGAGCCGTTCCAGCCCACTGGAGGCCTCGTGCTTCTGCAAGGCCCGCTGGGCAACGCCGTCATCAAGACCTCCGCGGTCAAACCGGAGCATCGGGTCGTCGAAGCGCCGGCCCGGGTGTTCCACGACCAGGATAGCCTGAAGGCGGCGTTCAAGTCCGGTGCGCTCGACCGCGATGTCGTCTGTGTGGTCCGCTTCCAGGGGCCGCAAGCCAACGGCATGCCGGAACTGCATGCATTGACGCCCTCTCTGGGCGTCGTCTTGGATAAGGGCTACAAGGTGGCTTTGGTCACCGACGGCCGCATGTCCGGCGCGTCCGGAAAGGTGCCGGCCGCCATCCACCTGTCGCCGGAAGCGGCCGACGGCGGGCCGATCGCCCGGGTGCGCGACGGCGACGTGATCCGGCTGGACGCCGAAGCGGGCCAGTTGGATATTCTGGTCGATGCCGCAGAATTCGCCGCCCGGGCGCCCGAACAGCCGGACCTGTCGGTCAACGAACATGGCCTCGGGCGTGAGCTGTTCGGTCTGTTCCGCCGCCGGGTCAGCCGGGCCGAGGCCGGCGCCGCGGTGGTGGTGTGACCATTGTCCTGGCTCTGGAGACCCGGCTTGTCCAAGGAGACGCTGCCATGCCCATGCGTGCCATATGCCAACGGGTGCCGGTGATCCCGGTGCTGGTGATCGAAGAAGTCGACACCGCCGCACCCCTGGCACGGGCCCTGGTGGCTGGAGGCCTGACCGTCCTCGAGGTGACGTTGCGGACCTTGGCGGCCCTGGACGCCTTGCGTGCCATCGTCGGTGCGGTGCCGGATGCCATCGTCGGGGCCGGCACCCTGCTCACCGCGGCCGATGTCGGTCGCGCAAAGGCGGCCGGGGCCCGGTTCGGCGTCTCACCCGGCTGCACCGGCGCCGTGATCGAAGCCGCCCGAACCGAGGACTTGCCGCTGCTGCCCGGGGTGGCGACGCCAACCGAGGCCATGCACGCCGCCGACCACGGCCTCGAAGCCTGCAAGTTCTTCCCGGCCGAACCGGCCGGCGGCATCGCCATGCTCAAGGCCTGGGCCGGCCCCCTGCCCCATTTGGTGTTTTGCCCGACCGGCGGCATAACGGCGGCCAACGCGCCGGCCTACCTGGCCCTGCCCAACGTGTTGTGCGTCGGCGGCTCGTGGGTGGCTCCGGCTGAAGCCGTGCGCACCGGCGACTGGCCGCGCATCACGACCTTGGCCGCCGAAGCTGCCCGTCTGCGCCACAACACCGGTTGACCCTGTCTCCGTCACGCCGCGGCGGTCTGCTCCCGGGCCGACATCGGTCTGGTGGCAGCCGTTGCCAAGGACGCAGCAGACAACTCGGCGATATCGTTGACAGCCGGCAGTTGACCGACCACAGTCTCGCCGCGAGATCATAGGGAACCTTATCAGTTGCGGCGATGACGGACCTCGAAACGCCCACGGTTTTTGCGCAGATCGCGGCACGGCGGTCGCAGACGTTGACCTCCATCGTCCGTGAGGCGATCGAGGACATGATCATATCGGGTGAGTTGGCCGAAGGCGATCGGGTCAACGAGAGTGCGTTGGCTGCGCGTCTACAAGTGAGCCGTGGCCCCATCCGCGAGGCCGTGCGCGGATTGGATCAAGCCGGCCTCCTGCGCAACGTCACCAACCAGGGCGCCTTTGTCCGCGAGTTGAGCCTGGAAGAAATTCGCGACCTCTACGACATCCGGGTCGCCCTCGGCGGCCTGGTCGGCCGCTTGTTTGTCGAGCGTGCCACGGACGCCGATATGGACGCGCTCTCGGCTCTCGTCGCCGCCATGGACGAGGTGGCGCACGCGGACGACGTCGATCGCTATTACAAACTCAACATCGAATTCCACGATCATCTCGTCGCCGGCACGCGGAACGACGCCCTCTACGATATGTACCAGACCATCATCAAGCGTCTGCACATTGCGCGTCGGCGGGGGCTGATCCGGCGCGGCAACCTGCACGTCTCCAACGCCGAACATGCGCTGATCATCCGGGCAGCCAAACGACGCGATGCCGCTGGCGCCGCCGAGGCGATCAGCACGCATATCGCAAACGGCTGGAAGCGCTTCGCCAAGCAAACCTAAGTCCGGATGCGCGCGTCCAAAGTCCGCTCTGGAAGCTTTCGGATTGATAACTGTTGACAGTTGGCAGAGGGAGCGTCAGGATCGCTCGTACAAGGGCCGGTCAAGGCCCGGCCCCGTCCTAAATCGGGAGGAACCTGATGCCCCTTTCAGTCAAGACCTTGGCCCTGTGCCTGAGCGTGGCCTTGGGCAGCACGGCGCTGGCCATCGGTACCGCCGATGCCCAGGATTTCCCGTCCAAGCCGATCGAGGTGGTCACCCACGCCTCGGCCGGTGGCGGCACCGACACCACCGCCCGCATGATGCTGATCCGTGCCCGGCGGGAACTCGACACCGATGCGTTCGTGAACATCCGCCGCGGCGGTGGCGGAGCTGTCGCCATGGGGTATTTCAGCGAACAGGCGCCGGACGGTCACACACTGCTTGCCATCACGCCGACCCACCTGTTCACCATGGCCCGCGGTGCGGCCCCCATCACCCTGGACGATCTGACCGGTGTCGTGCGTGCCACCGATGATCCGATCGTGATCATGGTGCGTGCCGACAGTCCGCACGAGACCATCGAGGACCTGATCGACGCCGGGAACCGGGGGGAGGTCACCTGGGGCGGCACGCAGGTCGGTGGCGTCGACCACATCTCGGCCATGGCCTTCGCCAACCGCGCCGGCACCCAAATCCGTTTCGTGCCGTTCGACGGTGGTGGCGAGATCGTCACCAACCTGATGGGCGGCAACATCACCGCGGCGGGCTTGAACGTCACCGAAGCCAAGGACCAGATCGAAGCCGGTGACTTCCGAGCGCTCGCCGCGATGTCCGACGAGCGCCTGTCGTTCCTGCCGGACGTGCCGACCCTGAAGGAAAAGGGCATCGACGTGGTGTTCTCCACGGTGCGCGGTTACCTCGTGCACAAGGACACCCCGGCGGAGCGCATCGCCTTCCTGGAAGAGAAGCTGTTGAAGGCGCTGCGGCACCGCACCTTCCAGACCTACCTGGACGGCAATGGCCTGGACGCCTCCAGCGTTGCCGGCAGCGAGGTCTGGGACCGCCAGGTGCGCACCATGTATGCCGCGGCCGAAGAGACCATGCGTGATCTGGGTCTGATCCAGTAGCGCCGTCTCCGAGCGGGGGCGTGCCGCTGTGCGCCCCTTGCCCGTCGACCCCCGTCGCGGGAGGTGTCCCATGTTTCGTCATTGGCGTGACCTGACGCCCGGTCTGGTCATCCTGGCGGTCATCGCTGCCTTGTTCGCGGTGACCACCACCTTCGCCACCGTCCCGGCAGCCTTCGCCCAGGGCATGCAAGCCACCGCCATGCCGCGCCTGGTGCTCGGCACCATCGCGCTGTTGACCATCCTCATGGTGCTGCAAGGGCGTGGTACGGCGGAGCCGGATCGCGCCCCGGTGCCATGGCCGGTGTGGGCCACGGTGGCGGTGCTGGCTTTGGCGGCGGCCCTGTTCCAGATGCTCGGGACGACGCTGGTCGTCTTCTTGGTCGGCCTGATCCTGCCGACGCTGTGGGGCGAACGGCGGTTCGGTGTGGTGGCGCTGTATGCGCTGAGCCTCCCGGCCGCGATCTACGGTGTGTTCAGCATCATTCTGCAACTGCGGCTGCCCCAGGGCATCCTCGACGGCGTTTTGTAAAGCGCCGGCAACCCGAGGGAAACGACCGAGATGGAAGCGATCCTTGCCGGCTTGACCGACATTCTGGTGCCGTCCACGCTGGGCCTGGTGGTCGCGGGTACCATTGTCGGCGTGTTCGTCGGCGCCCTGCCGGGACTGAGCTCGAGCATGGCCGTGGCCCTGCTGTTGCCGTTCACGATCTACCTGGAGCCGATCCCGGCGATCGCCATGCTTTCGGCCCTGTATTGCGCCGGCACCTTCGGCGGGTCGATCACCGCCATTCTGATCAACGCGCCGGGGGCGCCGCCGGCGGCGGCAACCGCCTTCGACGGCTTTCCCATGGCGCAGAAGGGCCAGGCCGGCCGAGCCCTGGGCATGGCCGCCGTGGCGAGCGTGATCGGCGGCCTCTTCTCACTGATCGTGCTGATCCTGGCGGCGCCCGCGCTGGCGCGCATCGCCTACCAGTTCGGCCCGCCGGAGTATTTCGCGCTCACCCTGTTCGGCCTGTCCATGCTCGCCTCGATCAGCGGCAAATCGGCGACCAAGAACCTGATTGGCGGCGCCTTCGGTGTGCTGATCGCCACCGTCGGCGTCGATCTGACCACCGGGGTGGAGCGGTTCACCTTCGGTGTGCCGGAGCTCTATGAAGGCATCAGCTTCATCCCCGTGTTGATCGGCCTGTTTGCCATCGCCGAGCTGTTGAAGCAGGCGGCGGAGGTTGGCAAACCGGTCACGGCCATTGGCCTGTCCGCCATCCGGCTGCCGTCGCTGCAGGATTTCAAACGGGTCTGGGCCACCATCGCCCGGTCCTGCGGCATCGGCACCTTCATCGGCATTCTGCCGGCGGAAGGCAGCACGGTCGCCGCCATGATCGGCTACAACGAAGCCAAGCGCTGGTCCAAGAACAAAGACAATTTCGGCAAAGGCGAGATCGAAGGCGTGGCCGGGCCCGAGGCCGCCAACAACGCCGCCACGGGGGGGCCATGGTGCCGACGCTGGCCCTGGGCATCCCCGGCTCCGCGACCGCGGCGGTGATCCTCGGTGGCTTGCAGATTCACGGTCTGCGCCCCGGGCCGTATCTGTTCGAACAGCAACCGACGCTTCTCTACGCGATCTTTTTCGCCATGCTGATCGCCAATGTGGTGTTCCTGGGTTTCGGCCTGTTGGGCGCCCGACTGTTCTCGCGCATTTCCATGGTGCCGCGCACGTTCCTTTGGCCCACGGTGTTCGCGCTGTGCGTGGTCGGGGCCTACGGCGTCAACCAAACCATTACCGACGTCTACATCATGTTGATCGCCGGCTTCATCGGTTTCTGGCTGAACCGCTACGGTTTCTCGCCGGCGCCGATCATCATGGGCCTCGTGCTCGGCAAGCTGCTCGAGAACACGCTGGCCCAAAGCCTGATCATCTTCAACCAGGACGTGTCGCTGTTCCTGACCCGCCCGATCGCCCTGGTGTTCTTCGTCCTCGCCATTGCCAGCGTCACCGCCCAACCGGTGCTGCGGCATCTCAAAGCCAACAAAGCCGCGGCGCAGCCCGGCTGATCCGAAGTGTGCCCATCAGGAGTTGGAGTTCCGGCCATGAGCCAGCAACCCGCCCATTTCACCCCCGACATCCACAGCAAGCGCGGTGAGGGTCTGACCCGCGAGGTCGCCGCTTTCGCCCTGGAGACCCGCTTCGAGGCGATCCCGGCCGAGGTGGTCGCCCTCGCCAAGAAGTCGATCCTGGACGGCTTCGGTCTCGCGCTGTCCGGTTCGGTCGCCGCCTCGGGCAAGCTGGTGTTCCAGCATCTGCAAGCGGTGGCGGCCGACGGGCCGGCCACGGTGATCGGCACCGGGATGAAGCTGCCGCCCCGCTTCGCCGCCTTCGCCAATGGGGTTGGCATCCACGCCGATGACTATGACGACACCCAGCTCGCCGTGGCCGCGGACCGGGTCTATGGACTG
>JANQJV010000337.1 GCA_028281465.1 Azospirillaceae bacterium
ATATCTCGAACTCCCCACAAGATATGGTGTGAGACAATCACAAGAAGCCCGGATGAGGGAATACCAAGTCATCGCAGAGTCACCGTTAGGGGCCGTTGGTATTACTCCCCCCGCATGGTCCGGACTTGGTCTATGGATGCGGGTCTCTCCCCCAAAAGGGGGCGAGGCTCTTAACCGGTCGGAGGCGACCGCCACACAATGTTGGCAGGCGGCGTGTGCGGAACAATGGCGGTGCCATCCGTTGGGGGATGGCCACCGGTGCCGTTATCTTCGGATCAACGGTTGGTGGGCGCAGCGGAAGGAGCCGCCGACCTGGTAATGGGTATCGTAGGGGATGCGGATGACCTCGAAGCGGCGGGCCTGGAGCGCCGCGGCGACCGAGTCCAAAGGCGCCTCGGCCGGCACCATCACCGTGCGATCGTTGAGCACCAGGTTGTTGCAGGCCATGGCGCTTTTGGCCAGCTCCTTGCTGACCACGACATGATCCCAATCGCGGATGACCTCGGGCAGGCCTTGGGTAAACGCATCGCGGCAGATCACGGTCACGCCTTCGCGCGGCGTCATCAGCACGCAGTCGAGATGGGGGTAGAGCGGGTCGATCGGCACCAGTTCGACATCGTAGCTCGGCCCCAGGGCGTGCTGTAGCCAGCGAGCCCCCTCGGCATTGGAACAATTGCCGGAGTGGCCGACCAAGATCTTGCTGCCGAGCACGAAGATGTCACCGCCTTCCAGGTAGCCCCAGCCGGGGCCGTCGCGGCTGTCGTCGGCGCCGGCGTCCGGCTGGGCGAAGTATCGGGCGCCGCGGTCCATGGTTTGCGCCAGGATATGACGGATCGGAAAGCGTTGGCGGCGATGGAACAGTGACCGGGGCGCAAGTTCGATCACATTGTTGCCGATGACGACGAAAGGATCGCGCAGCCAGCCGGTCATGGACCCGTGGTTGTCGCCGCGCGGGAATTTGAGGTTGGCTTCGGTATGCAGGACCGGCTGGTGCACCGTCACGCCGAGGCTGCGCAGGGATTCCACGGCATGGTCGATTTGCCGCTTGTAGACCTGGGCCAGCTCCGGATCGGCGTCTTTCAGGTCCCGGCCCTGGTTCTCGGCCCAGAAGCGGCCGAATCCGCCCTGCGCCCGTGCCTTGCTGTCATCCAGGAACATGGGCAGGATGAATTGCTCGCCCCAGCCGTAGACGCACTCCTTGAGTTCGCCCCATTCACTGGCGACGAACACCGGTTCCATTGATGAGGTGGCTGTGGACTGGTCTGCCATGGCTCGGTTCCTTCCTCCGGGAGGTCGTCAGGTCGCGCCGTCGCCGACGTGCAACAAGACCTTGCCGGCAACGCCGCGTGATTCCAGCAATGCCTGCGCGTCTCGTACCCGGTCGAGCGGGGCGATGTGCTCGATCGGCACGGACAGTCGGCCATCGCGCAGGCGGGCCAAGACGGCGTCGACCCCATTCTGCCAACGCGCCGATCCCGGGTCGGCGTGGACCAGCTCGAAGCCAGCCAGCGCCGTCGACCGCTCGTAGAGTTTGGCTCGGATGTCGAAATCCGGATAGCCGGAGGCCTCGCCGATGTTGATGACGCGGCCATAGACCTTGAGCGCGTCGAAGCTGCGGCGCAACGTGTCGCCGCCCAGGGAATCGATGACCAGGTCGACGCCGCGGCCGCCGGTCAGGGCCATGGCCGCGTCGACGAAATCCTCGGTGTCACGCACCACCACGCGCTCTGCACCGAGCGCGAGCGCTTTGTCCGCCTTGGCCGCACGGCCCACGGTGCCGAAAACTCGGGCTCCGTGTGCCACAGCCAGTTGCGTGAGCATCAACCCGACACCGCCGCCGATGGCATGGATCAGAACGGTCTCGCCGGATTGCAGGGCGTGAGCGCTGAACAGCAGGTGCCAGGCGGTCAGAGCGATCACCGGAAAGGCGGCGCCCAGCCGGTCGTCGATGTCGTCGGGCAACGGAATGACGTAACCGGCATCGACGGCGACGACCTCGGCGAACCCGCCGAGCATGGTGGGGCCGGTGATGGCGGCAACGCGTCGACCAACCGAAAGGCTTTCCACGCCTGCGCCGAGGGCCGCCACCGTGCCGGACACCTCGAGGCCGAGGATGGCGGGATAGGTCACCGGATCCGGGTAGACGCCCTGTCGCTTTTGGATATCCGACCAATTGCAGCCAGCATGGTGCACGGCGATGGTGACCTGTCCGCGACCCGGCACCGGCGGTGGCACATCGCGGATGTGCACATGGTCAAGACCTCCCGGTTGCTCGACGATGACGGCGCGCATGGGTCAGTCTCCTTCCCGCCGGTAAGGGCGGCCGATCGCCCGCGGCGGTGTTGGCCGCCCGACCAATCCCACCAAGGCGACCAGCGTCACGAGATAGGGCAGCATGGTGAAGAATTCGTGCGGCACGTCCGGATTGGTGAATTGGAGGCGCAACTGCAAGGCATCGAACAAGCCGAACAGCAGGCAGGCCAGAAAGGCACCGACCGGGTGCCATCGTCCCAGGATCACCGCTGCGAGCGCGATGAACCCCTTGCCGGCGCTCATGTCCTCGCTGAACAGATAGATTTGCGACAACACCAGATAGCATCCGCCCATGGCCGCCAGCGCGCCGCTGCCCAGCACGCAGGCATAGCGCAGGCCGGTGACCGAGAGACCGGCCGTGTCGACGGCGCCGGGGGCTTCGCCGACGGCGCGCACCGCCAGGCCGAACCGGGTGCGGAACAGCAAAAACCAGACGGCGCCGACCGTGACCAGCATCACCACCACCAGCGGATCCTGGCCGAACAGGGGCTTGCCGATGATCGGAAGATCGCTCAGCAGCGGAACCGGGGTGTGCTCGAAGCCGTTCAGGCGCATGGTATTGGCTTGGCCGCCGAACACGATGCGGGCCAGGTATGCCGTGATGCTGAGCACGAACAGATTGAGTGCGATGCCCACCACGATCTGGTTGGCGCGCAAGCTGATGCCAAGCACCGCCAAAACGGCACCGATGGCCATGCCGCAGAGAATCCCGACCGCCAAACCTCCGGCCGGTCCGCCGGAAAGGAAGGCCCCGACGGCCGCACCGAACGCGCCGGCGAGGATCATGCCTTCGAGGGCGATGTTGAACACGCCGCTGCGTTCGCACAACACGCCGCCCAGGGCCGCGAACACAAGCGGTACCGACAGGCGCAGGCAGGTCGACAGGAACTCGACCAGAGCGGACGGATTGGTTAGGAGATCGATCATGGCCGAGGCTCGTCGGCGGCCGGTTCGGCGGCTGGTGGCATGGCCTTGGATCGGGTGGCGTTGCGTATCTGCACGGCCAGTCCGACGGCAACGAACAGAATCACCAGGCCTTGGATTGCCTCCACGACCGTGGTTTCGACCCCCACCGCCCGCTGCAGCGCCCCGGCACCGCTGCGCAGTCCAGCCAGGAACAATCCGCTCACGACGGTCAGGAGCGGGCTGAGCCCCGCCAGAAAGGCGACCACGATGCCGTCGTAACCGTAGCCCGGGCTGAAGGCATGGAACAGGCGGAAGCGGAATCCCAGCACTTCGAAGATGCCGGCCATGCCGGCCATGGCACCGGCAACCAAAAAGGCGACGATCATAGTGCGGCGCACGGGGATGCCTGCGTAACGGGCCGCCTGCACGTTCTGGCCGATGATGGCCAGCGACCGTCCGGCCGTGCTGCGGCGGAAGGCCAAGAAGATGACGATGGCCAGCACCACGGCGACGACCAGACCGATATGGGCGTCGGTGCGCGGCAGCAGCACCGGCAGCATGGTCGAGACGGGGATTTCCGGCGAGTAGGGGTAGGGGGCTCCCGGCTCCTCCAAGGGGCCGCTGACGATGAAGCCGGTGAAATGCAGGGCGACGAAGTTCAGCAGCAATGTGGTGATCAGCTCGTTGACGTTCTGGTATGCGCGCAGCAAAGCCGGAATCAGCGCCCACAAGGCCCCACCGGCGGCTCCGGCCAGCACGCACAAGAGGATGTGAACCGGTCCGGGGAGCCCGGGCACCAGCAGGGCCACGAGCGTGCCGGCCAAAGCGCCCATGTACAATTGACCTTCGGCGCCGATGTTGAACAGACCGGCCCGCAACGGCAGGGCCACGGCCAGACCGCACAGGATCAGCGGACAGGCCTTGGTCAGCGTGCTGGCCAATCCCCAGTAGTCGACGAAGGCGCCTTCGAACAGGGCCAAATAGGCTTCGATCGGGTCCGCTCCGGCAGCGACGATGAGGCCGGCACCGACCAGCAGGGCCGCGGCCACGGCCCAAAGGCCGCGGAGCATGGCGAGCCCATGCAGGATGCCGGTCATGGCACGCCGTCCGTTACGGCCGAAGCTTCCGCCGCGTCGGCGAGTCCGGCCATTGCCGCCCCGATGCGGACCGACGTCGCTTCGGCACGATCCATCAGGGCCACCAGGCGCCCCCGGAACAGGACGCCGACCCGGTCGGCAACGTCGAGCAAGTGTTCCAGCTCCGTTGAGATGTAGAGAATCGCAGCACCGCGATCCCGTTCC
This sequence comes from Azospirillaceae bacterium, assembly GCA_028281465.1. Taxonomy (GTDB): domain Bacteria; phylum Pseudomonadota; class Alphaproteobacteria; order Azospirillales; family Azospirillaceae; genus JANQJV01. The sequence continues at coordinate 4,521 of JANQJV010000337.1, forward strand.
TCGAGCAGATGGCGTTGGACAAAATCGATGGCGCCGACGTCGAGCCCCTTGGTCGGTTGTGCCACCACCAGCACGCGCGGCCGCCCGTCCAGTTCTCGAGCCACGATCACTTTCTGTTGGTTGCCGCCGGACAGGACGCGTGCTTCCTGATCGATGGACTGCAGACGGACGTCGAAGCGGTCGACCAGTCGGATCGCATGGTCGCGGATGCGCCGTGGCCTCAGGAGTCCCGCTCGAGCGAACGGGTGGCGCCAGAACGCCCGCAGCACCGTGTTCCAGGCGATGCTGTGGGTGAGAACCAAACCGGTGCGCTGGCGATCCTCCGGAATGTAGCCGATGCCGACCTCGTGCCGGCGTGCCGCCACCGATACCCCGTCGAGGTTTCGGCCGCCGGCGGCGATGGCCCCGCCGGCCAAGGGTCGCAGACCGGTGATCACTTCGGCCAGCTCGGACTGGCCGTTGCCGTCGACGCCGGCGATGGCAAGGATTTCGCCTTGGTGCACGGTGAGCGAGACGTCCTGGAGGGCCGGGGTGCCGCGATCGTTGACGGCGCTGACGCGATCCAGGGACAGGAAGGCCGGTCCGCGCCGTCCGTCATCGCGTCTCGGCAGCGGGGCGATGCCTCGGCCGACCATGAGTTCAACCAGATGGGCGGGAGTCGTTTCCGCCGTCGTCACCGAGGTCATGACCCGGCCGTGGCGCAGCACCGTGACCCGGTCGGCCACAGCCATCACCTCGTCCATCTTGTGCGTGATCAGAAGGACGGTCTTGCCTGCACCGCGCAGGTTCCGCAAGACGTCGAAGAACGGATCGATCTCGACCGGAGTCAGCACGCTGGTCGGTTCGTCCAGGATCAGAATCTCGGCCTCATGGTACAGCAGCTTCAGGATTTCCGCGCGCTGCTGCATGCCGATCGGAAGCTGCCCGATCCTGGCGTCAAGGTCGATGTCGAAGCCGAACTGTTCGGCCAAGGCTGCAATGCGCCGGCCATGCCGTTTGCGGCCGACTCCCGATCCACGCCCGCCGAGCACGATGTTCTCGATCACCGACAGTGTCGGCACCTGCATGAAGTGCTGGTGCACCATGCCGATGCCGAGTGCCAGCGCATGACGCGGACTGGCAATCGTGGTCCGCCGTCCGTCGATGCGGATCTGGCCGCCGTCCGGCTGATAGAGGCCGAACAGGATGTTCATGAGCGTGCTTTTGCCCGCCCCATTCTCGCCGAGCACGGCATGAATGGATTGTCGGTTGCCGGAGAGGTTGATCCGGTCGTTGGCGAGCAGGGGACCGAAGCGCTTGGTGATGTCGGTGAGTTCGAGGCGCGGCGGCGCAGGGGGACTGTCTGCGCCGCCGGGTGCCGGGGCTTTGGGCATGCGGTGAGCGGGCCTATTGCGGCATGGTGAACGTGCCGGACCGCATGGCTTCGGCGATGTCCTTGGCCGCGGCGACCACGTCTTCGGGAATGGCCGGGTTCAGCGTGCCGAAGCCGCCGGCATCGGTGCCGAACGGCAGACGGTGGTCTCCCTTGCCGAGCGCGCCGGCCTGCGCCAGTTTGACGGCCTCCACAAGACCGGCACCGAAATCGAGCGTCGTCGAGGCGAGGTTGGCGTCTGGCGAGCTGGTACCGAGATCGGTGATGATACCCTGGGCCCAGACGCCACGCTCTTCGGCGGCCTGCACCACACCAACGATGCCATTGTCCAGATACGGCATCACGACGTCGACCCCCTGGTCGATCTGGCTGAAAGCGGCCTCTTTGGCTTTGGCGACGTCGTCCCAGTCATTGGTGAAGGTGGTCAGCACCTCGGCATCGCCGTTCACGGCCGTCATGCCGCGCGTGTAGCCATCCACGATCTCTTTGAAGGCGCCGATCTCCTGGCCGGTGATCAAGGCGGCCTTGCCGGTCTCGCTCATATGGCCGGCGATGAACCCGAGTATGTAGCCGAACTGGGCGTTGTCGTAACCGATGGTCGCCACGCCGTCCGTGGGGGCTCCGTTGATCACGACCAGATGTGCTTCCGGAAACCGCCGCGCCACACGTCCCGCAGATGCCGTGAATTCGCCGCCAGCGGCGAACACCAGGTCGTAACCGCGCCGGGCATAGTCGCTGAGCGCTTCGACCTGATCGGCCTGCGCCACCTTCTCACTAAAGGCCATCTCCACGCCGAGCGCGTCGCGGGCGCGAACAAGGCCTTCGTAGACCGACTGGTTGAAGGCTTGATCGGTGATGCTGCCCGGCAGCACCCCCGCGATGCGAAAGTCGTCGGCATGGGCCGGAGTCGTCGGCATGGCGGTTCCCAAAAGGAGGCCGGCAACGGCGGCAGCCAAGGCGGAGCGACGGGTGGTCATGGATGGTCTCCCTATTCGTCGATGTTTTTGTTTACTGTGGCGATTGTGCCAGCAAGGGATCGTCGAAGCCTTCGGCAAGCGAACGGCAGACAAGGTCGACAAATTCGGCGATCAAGCATTCGCCGATCTCGGATGACGCATTGCCGACGGGTGCCAGAACGCCCGAAGCGGGCGCCAGGCCGGTGTCGGGCGGAAAGCGCTCGTGCGGCGGGAACTTGGCCGGTCCGACATCCGGGATGCGGTCGCGGTGCACGAGATCCGGACGGATCGCCAGCATCATGCTGGTTTCCAGCTTGGCCGCGTGTTCCAGGTCGAGGCCTGGATAACCATCGGGATAGATGTGGGCGAGGGTCTTCTCGGAAATGTCTGCGGCAAAGATCATCTTGACGATCTTCGCCTCGCCATGGCCCTCGGCGCGCAGATCCCGACTAGCGAGATCGCAGGCTTCGGTCAGAAACCATCCGTTTTCGTAGTGCCCGTCGATGACGGCGAGACGCCGTGCGCCATGGCGCCCCAGATCGGTCAGAATGTCGCGCACCAAAGCGATCAGGGTTTCGCCCTTGAGGCTCGTGGTGCCCGGGAAATGGTTACCGCCGCCGGTCTTGATTTGGGATTTGTAGCCATAAGGCAGCGTTGGGGCGACCACGCCCCCGATGCGCGCGGCAATGCGCCGGCAGACCTCGGTGACCTGAAACGCGTCGACGCCGAGCGGCAGATGCGGTCCGTGCTGCTCTGTCGCGCCCACAGGCAACAGCACGACGGCTCCCCCCTCGACGACGCGGCTCCGAAATTCCGGCCACGTCATCTCCGCCATCAGCGTCATGGTTCAGCTCTCGTGTTTCGACAGATGACAGCGACGGTCCCGGCGGGCATCGCACGGCAAACAGGAAGCACTGCGACCCGACACACGCATCGGCTCGGCTACGACATCGCCTTGGAGCAGACCAAAGAGCCTGAACCTGTGTCAAGCATTATGCATTCGAAGTACGGAACGGCGCCTCCCGATTTTCGAGATTCTGTGGGCGGTGATTAGAATCGTAGGTTGGGACACGGCGCGCACTGACCGTGGGTTTCCAGGACAAGCGCAGAGGCGCCGTGCCCCAACATTTGGCGTTTCCGCTGGTGGATAGGCCGGATGGTGTGGCGATCTGCCCCAAAGCCGTCGATGCCCGGGAGATCGCGCCGGCAGATCGCCACACCCTACCGAAATGCAGGACAAGCGCGGAGGCGCCGTGCCCCAACATCTGGCGTTTCCGCTGGTGGATAGGCCGGATGGTGTGGCGATCTGCCCCAAAGCCGTCGATGCCCCGGAGATCATGCCGACAGATCGCCACACCCCAACCTGGACTATGCACGACCCAGCCGTCAGGTTCTCGGGCATTTTTGCATTATGCTCTGGCAATACATGGGGCCTCTTGCCCATACAGAAAGGCAAAAACAATAATTATAAAATCACATTGTTATTGCCTGAGATATCTTTATTTCCATCGCGGATTGGCACACGTCGGCGGTTGGCGCGCCGTGTTCGTCGGTAACCATAAGCGGCTGAAAGTCGGCAGAAAAACGGCTCGGCAACGGCATTTGCGGCTTGTAAGCGCTACGTAACCGGTCGGTAAGGGAGCAATAGGTGCACGATGGCTCACGCCATGACTGGCGCATTTGGCGCAGGCTACCAAACCTCATTCCCCACAGATGCCGGACCAGGGGCCGCACGAGGGTCAGTGCCGTCAGTTCCCACTGGTATTGTTTGCGCCGGATCATGGCTTGGGCGAACGCGTGGCGAACCAGGGCGCTCTTTCGGGACCGGAACGCAAGCAAGTCGGCAACAAAAGGCACTACCCGATCCAAAGGTTCCTTTGGCCACTCCACCAGCTTCTGCCCATCCAGGTCGCTCAAGCACAGGTTTGGCATCAGACGGCCGGCGCGCGCCGCTTCATTGAAGTACGGCGTGCCCAAAATCGGAATTGTCAAAGACAAGAGACCCGGCAAAGGCACCAGCGGGTTGCTTAGCACGGCATCGAGCTGTGCGCCAACCTCGCCGATGGTCTGCTGGCCAAAGTCGAGCATCATGCCATAGTCGAACATGATGCCGTGTTCGGCGCAGGAGTCGGACAGGATGCGTGGGTCAGAAGACAGGCTGTGACGCTTGTTGAAGGTGTTCAACACGGCTGGGTCAAGGCTTTCCACGCCGGAGAAAATCGCTCGGCACCCGTTGGCAGCGATGAATTCCAGGTTCTCAGGTCGCTTAAAAAAGTCGCCGGTTACCAGGCATCCCCAGCCGCGGAAGGCGCCGCGGCGCCAATGTTCACCCAACAGCCGTGTCCGCCGTTCAAATCCGGCCCGGGAGTTGCCGTAGAAGTTATTGTCGAGGACCATGAGCATGGGCACCTTGCCTAAGGCGGCAAGCTGGCGCTCTATGTCTTCGGCGGGATAGGACGCATAGGGTCGTGATTCGCCGGTCAACGAGCAAAACGTGCAGGCGAAGTTACAGTTGCGAGAGGTCTCGACAAAACCGAGACCGCCAGTAAAGCCCATCAGATCAAAGCGCGGAGCGGCGATCTCGGCGCGGTGATCGGAGCCGAATGCGTCGTCAATGACCGCACCAATGCTCTCGACATCACCCAGGCAGACATAATCGAAAATGCGGCGGCAAAGTTTCGGTAGAGCGCGTGCTATTGGTCCGCCAATCGTCGTCGCGACGCCCGGCCGAGTGTGTCGGAAATAGGCGGCCAGTTGCCGTGTCCGATCGAAGGCGGTGGTTAGGCCGACCTCGCGGATTCGCCCTCGAAAACGGTGATTTGGGGGTCGCTGGAGCCTGCTAACATCTTGATCTTGCATGATGGGAGTTTGCCAAATCGCGTGTAGTGAAGACCAATCCCCTTTTCAAGAATCCACCTCACGGTTAAAATACAGCGGTCAATTTCCCGCCGCCGATAGAAGGCAAGGCGATAGGCCCTTGCCCATCGGCCCAATCTAAGCCTGACGACCGAACCAAGCCCCAGCGTCGCGGTCGCACTCCCCGGATACGATCCCCTTGTAGTGAAGACCTTTGGCCTCAAGCCATTGATTTTGAACACACGGAGCATCGAAAAACCCGCGAATCCGCGAAGTCGGGCTAGGGCCGGCGGGTATAGCAGATCGCCTCGGCCAAGCGGGTCTTGCCGGAGAGACGGGTGGCCTGTCGGCGCTCGGGTGGGCTGCCCCGGATGTCGGCCTCGATCGTGTACAGCGCGGCGGTCTGGCCGCGTCGGTTAACTGGCCTGGCACGATGCCCTGAGGCTTTACGCATGGATGCTTTTCGCCGCACGCTCCATCACCGGATAATTTGCGGCGATGCGGCTGACTTCTTCCGCTCGGTCGGTGCACCATGCGATGACCGTGGCGTCCTCGGTCAGATCCTGGTCATCAAATTCGATGTACTGATGCTGCGATCCTGTAGCCTGGGTCAATGGGGTCAGTGCGTTGAGCACGCGCCGCCATAACGCCCTGGTCAGGTTCATGGTGACCTCCTCTGCGGCAATCCGCGTCAGCGTCATGCCGGACTTGGAGGATCGGAAGACCACGTCTGTGGGCGTGGTTGGACCGATGCTGGGCAGATGGCGCGCCCGCACCGTGTGACCCCCTTCTTGGGTTAAGGGAAACAGGTCCTGTATCAGCGCCGTAAAATCCTCACTCGTGCCGACGAGGAGCAAGATTGGTCCCGGTTCGCCCAAGGTATCTTCACGAGTCAAAATCGTCGATACGGCCACGACACTCTGCCCTTTGTTGATGCGCCAACGACACCTACATGGAATACATCGGATCACAAGATTGGCGATCAATCCATGACAGTGCCTTCAAGGTCGATGTTGTGCCAGGGCGCGACCGTTCCCTTTGGTTTGTAGTTCCAATGCACGGTCGGGTGAAAACGATCTGCAAGTTGAATACGCCATTCGCCGCCGTCACTGTCGTATAGACTCACCTCTCCGCGTTGGCGAGGTTTCCGGCGCGAAGGGAGACCGACAGTTGTCTGCAGCGTCGTCGGTGGCCGAGGCCAGGTGACTGCATCTCTGAGGTCAATGGACATTCATCGTTGGCGCATCGACTCCAGCCAACCGGCATGGCAATGAGCGTCGCCGGCCCAGCAGCCGACGACGCCCGACAGGCGTGTGACCCTTTACCCCTGCATGGCCTTCAGCATGGTGGAGCCGAGGCTGGCCGGGCTGTCGGCGACCATGATGCCGGCGGCGCGCAGGGCCTCGATCTTATGGTCGGCGGTGTCCTGGCCGCCGGAGATGACGGCGCCGGCGTGGCCCATGCGCCGGCCCGGCGGGGCAGTGCGTCCGGCGATGAAGCCGACCAAGGGTTTCTTGGTGCCGCTCGCCCGATAGAACTCGGCGCCCTTGATCTCCGCGTCGCCGCCGATCTCGCCGATCATGATCATGCCTTCGGTTTCCGGATCGGCGATGAACATCTCCAGGCAATCGACGAAGTTGGTGCCGTTGATCGGGTCGCCGCCGATGCCGATGCAAGTGGTTTGGCCCAGGCCGGCCGCCGAGGTCTGCGCCACCGCCTCATAGGTGAGGGTTCCGGAGCGCGAGACGATGCCGATCTTGCCGCGCCGGTGGATGTGGCCCGGCATGATGCCGATCTTGCATTCCTCCGGCGTGATCACGCCGGGGCAATTCGGCCCGACCAGACGGGTCTCGGACCCCGCCAGCTTGCGTTTGACCGCCATCATGTCCATCACCGGAATGCCCTCGGTGATGCACACCACCAGCGGGATTCCGGCGTCGACCGCCTCCAGGATGGCGTCGGCGGCGAACGGCGGCGGCACGTAGATGGCGCTGGCGTTGGCCCCCGTCTTGGCCACGGCGTCGGCCACGGTGTCGAATACCGGCAAATCCAGGTGGGTGGTACCGCCCTTGCCGGGCGTGACGCCGCCGACCATGGTGGTGCCGTAGGCGATCGCCTGTTCGGAATGAAACGTGCCCTGGGCGCCCGTGAAGCCTTGGCACAGGACCTTCGTGTCGGAATTGACCAGGACAGCCATCACACTGCTTCCTTCACTGCGTGCACGACCTTTTCGGCCGCATCGGCCAGATTGTCCGCCGAGACGATGGGCAGGCCGGACTCACCAAGAATTCTCTTGCCCTGTTCGACGTTTGTGCCCTCCAGGCGCACCACCAGGGGCACCTGCAGGCTGACTTCACGCGCCGCCGCGACCACGCCCTCGGCAATCACATCGCACCGCATGATGCCGCCGAAGATGTTGACCAGAATGCCTTCCACATTCGGGTCGGACAGGATCAGCTTGAAGGCCGCGGTCACCCGCTCTTTGGTGGCACCGCCGCCGACATCAAGAAAGTTGGCCGGCGAGGAGCCGTAAAGCTTGATGATGTCCATGGTCGCCATGGCCAGACCGGCGCCGTTGACCATGCAGCCAATGTTGCCGTCCAGCTTGACGTAGTTGAGGCCGTTGATCTCGGCTTCCACCTCGGTCGGATCCATTTCCGACTCGTCGCGCATCTCCTCGATGTCCTTGTGGCGGAACAGCGCATTGTCGTCGAAGCCCATTTTGGCGTCGAGCGCCATGACCTCGCCGGCCCCGGTGACGATCAGCGGATTGATCTCCAAGAGCGCGCAGTCACGCTCGGAGAACGCCTTGTACATGGCGAGCAGGAACCGGGTCGCCGTGCCGACCTGCTTGCCCTCCAGGCCGAGGGCGAACGCAACCTTGCGGGCGTGGAACGGCTTCATGCCGGTGGCCGGATCGATCGGCTGTTTGATGATTTTCTCCGGCGTATGCGCAGCCACCTCTTCGATCTCCATGCCGCCTTCGGTCGAGGCGACCACGGTGATGCAGGAGGTGGCGCGATCAACCAGCATCGACAGGTACAGCTCGCGCTGGATGTCGCAGCCGTCCTCGATATAGACGCGCTTGACCTCCTTGCCCTCGGGACCGGTCTGCTTGGTCACCAGCACCTGGCCCAGCATTTCCTTAGTGTTGGCTTCCACCTCGTCGAGCGACTTAACGACGCGCACGCCACCCTTGCCGTCCGGATTGTTCTTGAAGCGTCCGGCGCCCCGGCCTCCCGCGTGAATCTGGGATTTGACCACCCAGACCGGTCCGCCCAGCTCCTCGGCCACGCGGCGGGCTTCCTCCGGCGTATAGGCAACGCCGCCGGGCGGCACGGCGACGCCGTATTTCTTCAAAAGGCTCTTGGCCTGATATTCATGGATGTTCATGGGAATCCTGGCCGTTTGGCTCGTGGCGAGATGGCAAAGGGAGGCGGCGCGGCAAGCATGCGAAACGGCAGCCACGGGGCTGGCCGCTGCACCCGACCCGACAAAAACGCGCCGGACTTTAGCATCCCGAATCGACAAGGCAAACACCCAACGGCCGAATGGGCGCACGCGCACCGAACAATCCCCTATCGGCTGCAAGCGGGCGGCCGGGCATGCCGCTGGCCGATGGAGGCGGATCACCGTCTCAAGCTCCTGGACCCGGGCCCACCACGACCATTTCGGCGCCGCCCGGCGGAAGGCCCACATCAGCCAATAGGCGGCCAGGGGCAGGAACAGGCGGAACTGGTTGGCGGTCGGCTTGCAGCACGAGGTGTGGTCGGCGGCCTCGACCCGGGCAATGATCCGGCGCGCCCGTGTCCATCTCTTGGCGCCGCCATAGAACTCCGTGACCCGGCGCAGTTTCCGGTCGCCGGCAGGACCGCAGGCGGCCTGCGGATTGGCGGCACAGCGGTGCTCGGCCGCGGCCTTCAGGCTCTTGACCCGCCGGTCCAGCGTCGAGGTTCTGGCCACGCCGAAGACCAACAAACGATCGCATTGACTATTCTCGTAGGGCGTGCTTCAGCGCGCCTCGTGCAGCCAGAAAAGCGCCGGACTCCAACAAGAAACGAACGGTGCCGTTGGGCACAAACGGGTCCATCCGGGGAGGCCTTTGCGTGGGAGCGCCGACGCCTCGTCGGCCTCGTGTGCACGCCGGT
>JANQJV010000367.1 GCA_028281465.1 Azospirillaceae bacterium
CGGCGGCCTTGTCGTGGCATTCGCGTCGCTTGCATCCCTGCCCGCTGGTCCGCCGCCATCTTGGCGGCCGGCTGCTGGGCGTGGTCCGGGCCGGCTGGATGCCGGCGGTCCAGCCGGCAAGGATGCCGGCGCTCCGAAACACGGCGGCCCGAGGACCGGTCATAGTATTGCGCCATGAGAATTGCACAACGAGCTTCCGCAACGGGTGATGGTGCCATGGCCCCTGAGACATAACCATGTGGAGAGGAGACACGGACCGAGCGGGCCAAAAGGGAGTGCCGGGCTGCGCCAAGCCACCGCACCCCACCTCCGGGCCCGCCGGAATTGACCGAACCGTCGTGTAAATCTGGGGCCTGCTGGTCGAACGACGGCTGCCGTTGGTACCGAACCATCTCGCTGACAGAAATCAGATCGCCCTCCCAAAAGCTCTCACCATGCCCCCACAGCACGGTTTGCTTGAGGGGGCCAGGCCGGTCCGGGAACCTTGGCACCTGCGCCAGAGTTGCTCCGACACGAGGAACGGCATGGCAAGACAGACCCCATCGGGCGCAAAGCCTCGACCGTGGCAACTGATGTCCACCCTTCTCCATCGAACCGGCCATTGGACAACGACATCTCACGGTGTGGGCAAATATTGCGTAGGGCAAACACGTCCCAGTCGATCGGGCGACCGATCAAGATCAGTGCCTCATGTATTTGGCAATCCATCGAGCAGCCCTGTTTCAGGCGATGGCCGGGTCAGGCGAAACACCAGATATTGCGTAGAGCGTTCGTGTCCACACTATCCACGGCCGATGGTCTTGTCGCGGCGGGGTCTGGATCGGCAAGACAACCAAGGTGCAAGAGAATCACGCCGCCCGCGGCGCACTGGGTCGGCAGAACCGGCCACAGGCCCCCAGGCCCGGAATCTTCTGCCGATAAGCAGGGTTTTTTTTCCGCCACGCCTTCGCCGAAAAGATGAAAATTCATATTTATCAACACACTAACCTTTGGCACGGCGGTTGCCAAGGGTGGCTCGAAGGAATTTGACCCGGGAAGGCTCGGCAAATCCGAGCCGCTAGCAACCCAACTCCAAAGGAGCTAGAGCCATGCCTGACGTGAATGACGTCCCCTTGACAGCCTCCATGCGCAGCAACCTGCTCTTGCTGCAACGGACCGACGCAAAGATTTCCGATACCCAAAACAAGCTCGCGACCGGCCAGAAGATCAACACGGCGCTCGACGGGCCAACCGAGTTCTTTGCGGCCAAGGGATTGACCACCCGGGCCAACGACCTCAACTCGCTCAAAGACGCTATGGGCCAGGCGGTAAGCACGATCCGAGCCGCCGACACCGGCATCACGTCGATCGAAAGCTTGATCGAGCAGATGCGTGGCCTGACGACCTCGGCCCTGGGTTCACTCGGCAATGACCCGGCAGCCATCACCACCCGCAAGACTTTGGCCGAACAGTTTAACACGTTGAAGGATCAGATCGACAAGCTCGCCGGCGACTCTGGCTACCAAGGCAAAAACCTGCTGGTCGGCAACGGTTTGCGCATCGATTCCACAAGCACGTCCCGCGCCACCGTCAACTCGATCACGGGGATCAGCAACGCGCGAAGCACCAACGTGGTCTCAGCCGATACCTACTCCATCCGCGTGCAAGGCGATGGGGCGCTCGAAGGCAACGCATCGGATCTGGTCAACGCCGAGTTCGAACGTGGTTTCGTCGGCATGAAGATCAGCGGCACCATGAGCAGCACGCTCGGCAGCTTTGGCGACGTGACCTTGGAGACACGAGGGGCGACCGGCCGGCTACGCACCTTCTCCATCACCGATGGCAGCGAATCCCGGTCGATCCAGTATTTCGACAACACCCAGGCGGCCGATGCCGCCCTGAGCCAGGCAGCCTCCAGCGGCGTTGGCCAGACGTCCACGGTGACGATCAGTGGCACGGTCGAGGAAGGCGACATCTACACGGTCAAAATCCAAGGCATCACCCTGGAGTATACAGCTCAGTCCGGTGACGACACCGATGCGGTGGCCACTGCGCTTGCTGCCAGCGTCAATTCGGCCATCACCGCCGGTCGTTTGAAAGCGAGCGATTTCTCCTCCGGTGCGGCCACGGTGTCGTCGTCCGGCGTCATCACCATCACCGGTGATGCTTTGACGACCAGTGCCAATGACTTCACGATCAATGCCACAACCACCAACGCGCTCAGCCTGACCATCAGCGAGTCCTTCGCCAGCGGCTCGGTCGTGTCGTTTACGGTCGATCGCCTGGCCATGGAAGAGGCAGGCAACGGCGTCAGCACCATCGAGAAGAATGTCAACATCCAGATCGAGGT
>JANQJV010000374.1 GCA_028281465.1 Azospirillaceae bacterium
CTTCGTGACAATCTCTTCGGGCTTCGGTCGCTTGTTTGCCATCTCGTTCCTCCGTTTTCCTAAACATAGCGGAGGACCACTTCAGTGGGGGAGGATCAATCAGCACCGCCCAAATCACGCACGGTGGTGAAGCCCCGCATCAGCATGCCATGCACGATCTTCAGCGCTCTTACTGTTACCAAAGAATCTGGCAGAAGAGCGTTGTCCCCAAGCGCTACCGTTGTCGCGATCACGTGCGTATGGCAGTCGATCAAACCTGGCATCAGGGTCTTGCCCGCCAGATCCAGGACGCGTGCATTGCCCGATGTCAGCGGTTTGTCAGAAACCTCGTCGATCCGGCCCTCCCGCACCAAAATGTGCATGTCTTCAACTGGCTCGGCAGACGCACCATCAACGATCGCTGCGTTATTGAGGATGAGTACGTCTTCTGCGGTCGTCATCGGGCTATCGCCTTCAACTGGGTTTGCTGTCCCAGCAGATCGGCGCTTCCGAACAAGACGCCGGGGTTGAACATGTTGTCTGGGTCAAACAGGCCCTTAACCGCATGCAACGCCTGATATCGGGGCGCCGGCATGAGACGCGCCAACTCACCAGTGAGTTTGCGGCCGATGCCATGTTCGGCGCTAAACGAGCCGCCATGCGCAATTGCGATATCGTGCACCATGGTCTGGACAGCCTTTTCCACCGCGGCAGCACTGTCGGCGAGACGCGTCCAGTCGTCTTGTTCGAACATGACGATGTAGTGAATGTTGCCGTCGCCGAGATGGCAGGTCACCACGGACCTCGCGTTGGGAAAACGCGATGAGATCTGCGCATCGCAGTCTGCGATGAAGGCTGGGATGGCGGAGACGCGGACTGAGATGTCATGCGTCAACCCGTGACCACCCAGCTTGTTGGCTTCAGAGACGGAGTGGCGAACGTGCCAAAAGTCCGTAGCCTGTTGGGCCGACTGCGCAACGACTGCATCTGTTGCGACACCTTCTTCGATGAGGGACATCAACGCCAATTCGAGCCGATGTTGCAGTGGCTCGTCGGCATTGGCCGCACCAAGTTCAATCAAGACCGACCAAACTGGCGTTTCTGCGAAGGGCTGACGCGCGCGCGGAACGTGTTGGAGAACCAGGTCTACCTGGCTGCGGGATAGAAACTCGCAAGCCAACAGGGTCGTATCGAATTGACCACGAAGGCACTCCAGCAGAGCCAGCGCCTGCGCTGGAGACGGCACTGCCACCCAAGCATGGGCATCTGCCTTCAAAGCCGGGTGAAGCTTCAGGGAGGCGCCCGTCACGATCCCCAGCGTTCCCTCCGCTCCGATGAAAAGCTGCTTCAGATCGTAGCCAGTGTTGTCTTTGCGAAGCGGCTCAAGATCGTTGAGGATCTCGCCGTTCGGCAGCACGACCTCCAGACCGAAGATCAAGTCACGCATGACCCCATAGCGAAGCGCGGCAGTCCCTCCGGCGTTGGTTGAAACCAATCCGCCAATCTGTGCCGTACCTTCGCTACCCAGCCGTAGAGGAAAGCACCGGTTGATGCTGTCGGCAGCGTCGTGGATTTGCCCCAACACAACGCCGGAATCGACTATGATGGCGTTGTCTGCTTTGTCGATGTGCCGAATGCGGTTCATACGCTGCAGGGACATAACGACGCCAAGCCCCTCGCCTTCAGGTACCGTCCCATAGCAGAGGCCAGTGTTTCCGCCCTGTAGGAATATCGGCCTGCCGGCGTCTCGCGCGGCATTTACGATGGCAACGACATCGACGGCCGAAGACGGGTATACAACGCATTCGGCTGTACCATGCCGGCGCCCGCGCCAGTCACTGAGATATGGCGCCATGTCGGCCGGTTCGGTGAGCACCGACTGCTCATTCAGGATGCCACGCAGCTGAGCAACGAACGCGCCTCTTTCGTGAGGGTGTGTCATGCCGACACGAGTCCCCGATCGACCCGGTCCAATGCCTCACGTAAGGCATTTCGGACCGGTTCCTGCGGCGGAAGCAGAGGCAACCGCGGCGCCCCGCACGGATGCCCTGCCATCTCCATCAAATGCCGGAAGGGGCCTGGATTGGTTTCAGCAAAAACGGCACGCAGAAGCGGATCCAGGGCTTTCTGGGCCGCCAGCGCCTTTCTCAGCCGTCCATTGCGAGCATCCTCGTAGATCTCGATCCAGCGCTCTGGCATCAAGTTGGCAGTGGTCAAAACACCGCCGCGCGCGCCAATTGCGACATGCGTTGCAAAGAGTGGCTCTTCGCCGCTCAACACCGAGATCTTGTCTCCCACCGCAGCAACGACGCGGATGAACTGCGGCACATCATAGCTGGAGTACTTCATGCCGATGATCGTTCCGTCATCGGCAAGCGCGCTGACCGTCTCAGCCTCGAGTGCGACGTTTGTTCGGCCCGGAATCTCATAGAGCAGGATGGGCGCATCGACAGTCGACCGAAGCCGCCGAAAGTACGCTGCAATACCGTCCTGCCTTCCCGTTGCGTAATAGGGTGTGATCACCATCAGGGCATCAGCGCCGGCACTGGTGAATTCCTGAGCAGCCTGCCGAGCGTCCTCGAACCCAGTCGCCAATACGCCGGGCACAACGGGACATCGGCCGGAAACCTCATCGACGACAGTCTCCACAACCTGCGTCCGTTCGGCCTGGGAAAGAGCGGCATACTCGCCCGTGCCGCCAATTGGCACCAGACCATGCACACCAGCATCGAGAAGCCTTGCCACGAGCTTCCGCAGAGCCGAAAAATCGATGCGGTCGTCTGCATCGAATGGCGTCACGAGAGCGGGGAACACGCCGCCAATTCTACTAGGAGCCAAAGCCATGACAGAGCCTACCGTGACGTCTCGTTTGGAGCGTATCCGGCAAGCGCGCCCGCACCACTCTCATGAGCAGGCAACGGCGCTGACACGGATGACAATAGGTTTTCCTCGTTGAACTCCCGGAGGCGCTTCACCAGGATCACGTGGAGTTCCGAGGCAGCGGCTTCGGCGCCATTGGGATCCTGCTCAACGATACAATCGACGAGACTACCAAATGCCGAGAACAACGCTTCGAGGTATTCTTGGACGGTTTGTCCGTCGCGAGGAGAGTAGGCAAACGGCAAGCGCATCATGCGTAACCCAACGGTCAGTAACTTCGAAAAGGCTTCGGTCACATAGCTATTGTGGCCCGCCGTCGCGATCTGCTGGTACAGCTGCATTTCAAGGTCCGCCACCTGCCCGCTCAGCGCATCCGTTCCGACTTTCTCGCCTCGGCCAACGCGCACAAACTCGTCGTAAGCGGATTTGATTTTTGGAATTTCATCGTCCCATCGCCTTAGCGCTGCCAAGCGACACGCGGCGCGCCTGTTAAGGTCCATGGCCTCCATGAAACGCGGCAGATCGGGAAGGATGAGCGCTGTCACACGTGCGCCGCGCTTGGGCCCAAACTGCACCAGTCCATCGGACACCAGACGAATAAGCGCCTCGCGCACAGGTGTCCGCGAGGTCCCATAACGTTCCGCCAGAGCGCTTTCGTCGATGTCTTCGCCGGGCCTGATCGCCAGCCGAAGGATGTCTGATCTCAAGCGCTCGTATACGCCGCCGGATGGTTGCTTGGGCTGTTTCGGCACGACCGATCTCATCCTGTATGGTTTTGGTGTTGTAATTTGTATACTGTCCGCATACTAAACAGCATCCTCGCGGTATGGCAAGTGGAATTCTTGCCCCGTGCAACCAAAATCGCTGCAGGAAGCCACTATGCTGAGCAACGCGTCTGAGGCCGCTATTGCGCGCCCAAATACGCCCGAAAACGAGCCCGTCCTGGACTATGCGCCCGGCTCGGAAGAACGGGCATCGCTTAAGAGCGCCCTCGCCGACACGGCCAGGGACCGCATCGCGATTCCGTTGCGGATCGGTGGACGGGCAGTTGAGACAGGCAGGATGGCGCAAGCCGTCATGCCGCATAACCATCGCCATGTGCTTGCCGACGCCCACCTCGCAGGTGTTGCCGAGACGGAGGCGGCAATCACCGCTGCGCTCGATGCGGCGCATGACTGGGCACGGACGAGCTGGACGGACCGCGCCTCCGTGTTCTTGAAGGCGGCTGACCTGTTGTCCGGCCCATGGCGCAACCGGCTCAACGCGGCGACCATGCTCGGTCAGTCGAAGACCGCGCATCAGGCAGAGATCGATTCCGCCGCTGAACTGATCGACTTTCTGCGCTGGAACGTCAGCTTTGCGAGACACATCTATGAAGAACAGCCGGTTTCGCCAGACGGCGTTTGGAACCGCGTCGACTATCGTCCAATCGAGGGCTTCATATTCGCCGTCACGCCGTTCAACTTCACGGCCATTGCCGCGAACCTGCCCAGTGCTCCGGCGCTGATGGGCAATACGGTGGTATGGAAGCCGTCACCGACGGCCATGCTGTCGGGACACCTTGTGATGGAGCTGTTCCGGGAAGCTGGTCTTCCCGACGGCGTCATCAATATGATTAACGGTGACGCCGAACAGATCGCCGACGTGGTGCTGCCCAACGAGCATCTGGCTGGTGTGCATTTCACCGGTTCGACCCAGGTTTTCAATGCAATCAGCACCGCCGTCAACAACCGCGTGGGCGGCTACCGGACCTACCCTCGCATCGTCGGTGAGACCGGCGGCAAGAACTTCGTGCTGGCCCACCAGAGTGCCAATCTCGAGGCACTGGCCACCGCCATTATCCGTGGCGGCTTTGAATATCAGGGCCAGAAGTGCTCCGCCGCGTCCCGCATTTTCGTCCCACAAGACCTATGGCCCACGCTGCGGGAGCGCCTGTGCGATGAGATCGCGACGATCCGCGTGGGGGATGTCGTAGATTTCAGCCATTTCATGGGTGCGGTCATCGATGAAAAAGCGTGGTCTCGTCACGCAGCGGCGATCAATGCCGCACAGGCGAGCAACACCGAAGAGATCCTGACGGGTGGTGGTACTGACAACGGCTGCGGATTCTTCGTCGATCCCACACTGATCGAAACCACCGATCCCGCATCACCGCTTCTGCGCGATGAATTGTTCGGGCCGATCGTCACAGTTTTCGCCTATCCAGATGACCGTATGGACGACACTTTGGACATCATCGATCGGGGCAGTGCCTTTGGTCTGACCGGCGCCGTCTTCGCCCAGGACCGGAAGGCGATAACTGCCGTTTCTGACCGGCTGCGCAATACTGCCGGGAACTTCTACATAAATGACAAGCCGACGGGCGCGGTCGTCGGGCAACAGCCATTCGGCGGTGCCCGCGCTTCCGGCACCAACGACAAAGCGGGATCGATGTGGAACCTGATGCGCTGGACCTCGCCGCGCACCCTCAAGGAGACCTTCGTGCCAGCAACAGATTATCGCTACCCCTTCATGTCCCAGGCGTAGCAACAACCCATCCTGTTTCCCGGCGGGCCACCTCCCCCCACCTTCCCGGCGGCGAAAGCCGCCGGGCTTTTTTGGTGTTGTGGATTCCCGACGTGCCTCCTTAGCCACCTGATACACGCCGGATCGGTCGTATCAGAGTCACAGCGAGCAGTAGTCCCAATAGCGTTTCAATAGACCAAGTTGAGCGGCACAACCGCGAGATACCGTTCAACATACAAATGCGATATGGGTGAACGGTATGGCTCCAAGATCGGGGGAACGCTCCTTAATGCGGCAGTCGGGCAAAATACTCTGGCGGGAAATCGAAGAAGTGCTTAGTGACGACATTGTTAGCGGGATCTATCCCGCGGGAAGTCGCCTGCCGAAAGAAGCTGAACTCGCGCTCCGCTTCGGGGTTAATCGTCACACGATACGCCAAGCGCTCGCCGCGTTGCGCGATCGTGGTGCCATCAGCATTGAGCAAGGGCGGGGGATGTTTGTTCGGGCTCCCCGGCTCGCATACCCAATAAGCCAACGCACCCGCTACACGGAGAACATCTCCCGCCTCGATCAGAAGCTGCGGTTCTCCGGCCGCCTGCTGCGAAAATGGGCTGAGCCGGCTGGCGAGCATGTTGCGCGCGACCTCGACATTTCCGAGGGCCAGGCCTGCGTCGCTTTCGATGATTTGCGCGAGATTAACGGCGAACCGGTAAGCTTGACCACACACCGCTTTCCGGCCGCACGCTTCGAAGGCATCGCGGAGATTTTCGAAGAGCTCCGGTCGATTACGCAATCCCTCAAGCGCTTCGGCGTGGACGACTATCAGCGACGGTTCACCCGTACACATGCCCGCGAGGCAACGCTCGAAGAGGCCGCGGCGTTGCAGATCCGGCATGGCGCACCTGTACTTGTTGTCGAAGCCATCAATGTCGACGCAGCAGGCGTTCCCATCGAACTCGGCGTAACGCGGTCGCAAGGCGGCCGGTTCGAGGTCGTCTTCGAAACCTAAATGCGTCTATTGATCTAGATGTAATTTGCTTGTCACGAACTGAACCTATGGCTGTCGCCGCGATCGGGCGGAATATCGCGACGCCAAGCCTGCGGGCGGTGCCGAACACAGGACCCCGCTTCCGGTTGCACGAAATTTTGGCAAACGGAGGCATCAATGCGCATTTCCCTGACAGTTGGCGCGGGACTGGCCGCGCTTGCAGCCACGACGACATTTGGCTTGGTGGCTTTCTCAACGCCTGCCAAGGCAGATCAGGTCGAACTGGTTGTCCAGTACACCCAATCGCAGATCTTCGGCGGCGTCTTCGACGCCCTGAAGGATGAGTTTGAGGCGCAGAACCCTGACGTGACCGTGATCTTCCGCGGTGCGCACAACACCTACAGCGACAACGTTCAAGCGCTCTTGCGCGAGGCCACCGTGGGAGACATGCCGCATGTAAACTATCTCGGTCTGTCTTATCTTCCGACGATCGCGGATCGCGGTTTGGCCGTCGATCTGGCGCCCTTGATGGAAGCCGCGGGAGAAACGTTTGAGGAGAATGGCTGGACCGAGTCACTTCAGAGCGTCGGTCGCTTTGGCGGTCGGCAATTGGCGCTGCCATTCGCCATTTCCATGTCATTGACCTACTACAACGCCGATCTCGTGCGGCAGGTCGGTGGCGATCCGGACAACATGCCCTCGGACTGGGACGGCATCATCGAACTCGCCAGCGCTATCGATGCGCTGGGGCCGGACTATGCGGGGATGTATATCCCCTATTCCGCCAACTGGTATGGCGCCTGGTACTTCCAGGGCGCACTGTTCAGCCATGGCGGGGAGATGATGCAGCCCGGGGCCACCGAGGTTTCAATAACCGGCGATCCCGCCTGGCAGACGGCCATTGGATTGTATGACCGTATGGCCGAAGAGGGCGGCCTGAAGGCCGTCGGCGACCAGGCTCAGCGCCAGCAGTTCATCGCCGGCCGGATGGGATTTGTCATCGATTCCATTTCAAGGCTCAACAACTTCGAACAGTCGATTGGCGAGCGCTTTGATTTCCGAACATCGCCGCATCCAATGGGCGTCGAGGACGGCCGCCTGCCGACAGGGGGCAACCTGGCGATGATTACGACGGCCGCCGCAGACGATCCCGCCGTTCTCGATGCGGCGTGGCGCTGGGTGAAATTCTCGACCGGCCCTGTTGGCACCACGCAGGTGATCAAGTTGGTCGGCTATACGCCCGTCAACACATTGGCGCTTGAAGATCCCGATCTGCTCAAGGGCTATTTCGACACGCGGCCGAACCACCGTACGGCGGTCGATCAGATTGGCGTTGTCCGCGATTGGTTCCAGTTTCCAGGTGAGAACGGCTTGCGCATCGACACGATCATCGGGGAGCACCTGGAGGGCATTGTCGACGACTCACTGACGCCCGACGACGCACTCGTCTCGCTCGAAGAAGAGATCAATCGCCTTCTGCCTTGACCGGCAAACGCTGCCCTTCCACATCGGCCCGGCCGTTTTACACGGCCGGGTCATCTTGCGAGCAGATCAATGGCCCACATCCAAATTCAAGATCTGAACAAATCATTTGGCGACACGTCTGTCCTGCGGGGGATCGACTTGTCGATCCATGAGGGTGAGTTCCTCGCGATTCTTGGGCCATCGGGGTGCGGAAAATCGACGCTCTTGCGCATCATCGCTGGCCTTGAAACACATGACAGCGGCCATGTTCGCATGGGCGGAAGCATCATGGACGGGCTCGCGCCAAAAGCACGAGACGTAGCCGTCGTCTTTCAGTCATATGCGCTCTATCCGCATATGACTGTGGCCCAGAATCTCGCCTTGCCGCTCGTCATGCGCGAAACAACGCGCGTCCAACGCCTGCCGTTCATGGGGCACATCAGCAGCGTCGTGAAACGAAAGCGCGTTGATATCCAATCCGCTGTCGAACGGGCCGCTGCCCAGGTCAGGATCGCTGAGTTGCTCGACCGAAAGCCCGCGCAGCTTTCCGGCGGCCAGCGCCAACGCGTTGCGCTGGCACGGGCGCTGATCCGCAAGCCCAAGCTGTTTCTGCTCGACGAACCGCTATCGAACCTCGATGCGACGCTAAGGGCCAGCACACGAACCGAAATCGTTCAACTCCAGAAGCGGCTCGGAACCACGGCCATCTACGTGACCCATGATCAAACGGAAGCCATGACGATGGCCGACCGTATCGCCATCATGATCGACGGTCGCGTGGCGCAGGTCGGCACCGCGCGCGAAATCTACGATCGGCCCAAAGACGTGCATGCCGCATTGTTCGTCGGCACGCCAAAGATGAACCTTTTTGACGGTCGGATCGATGGTGGGGTCGTGCGTCTGGCAAAGACCGGAATGGTCCTTGCCCACACAGCTGATGCAATCGACGGCCCAATCCGGGTCGGCATTCGCCCAGAGCATGTCGTTCTCAAAACCGAGTTTGACGAAGGCGCCATTCCGGTTGTGGAGACACATAGGGAGTTTCTTGGATCGGAAGCCCTGATCCATTTCGGGATCGGCGGTGGTGCGCCAGATATCAGCGGCGTCGCGCGGCTTGACCCGGATGCGCTCGACAAGCTGGCACCCGGACAGACCGTGTCCGCATGCTTCCGCCCGGGCGGATTACATCTATTCGATCAAAGTGGCCTACGACTCGAATTGTCCGGCGAAAACCTGTCGCCAGCAGCGACGACCGCGTTAAGCGATAAAGAGACAGCTCTTGATGAACGCCCGATCCCCATCATCGCTGGCATCTGAGCGCCCCAGTCCGGCGCCGTCCGCGGCCGGCGTGCTCAAGGCGCCGCCTCATCTGGCAAGCACCTTCATTGGCTGGAGCTTTGTGCTGCCATTTCTTGTGGCGCTGTCCATGTTCGTGCTGGCGCCCACAGCGGCGGTCATCGCCATCTCATTTACGGACTGGCAGCTCGGCCGGGACACCATCTCCTTTGTCGGTTTGGAAAACTACCGCGCGCTGCTGACCGCCCGCGTTCCCCGCATTTCGGCGGCCAACACCATCATCTATGCGTTAATGGTGACGCCATTATCTGTGATCCTGGGCCTCTGGCTGGCCATCTTGATCGAGAGTTCGCCTATGGGCCGCGCATTCTTCCGCTCAGCCTGCTTCCTTCCGGTTGTTTCAACCACCGTCGCGATGGCCATCGTCTGGGAGTTTCTGCTTCACCCCACCCTTGGCCCCGTGAATTCGGCATTGCTACTATTCGGTTTGCCGGCGCAGCGATTTCTCAGTGACGCCGCGCTGGTGCTCCCAACTCTCGCTTTCATCGCCATATGGGAAAATGCCGGCTACACGATGGTTCTGTTCGTGGCTGGACTCAAATCGATCTCAGCCGAGCTCTACGACGCTGCCGCGGTTGATGGTGCCGATCGGCCGTGGGAGCGGTTCTGGACCGTCACCTTCCCGCTGCTTGGTCCGACCATGGTGTTCGTCGTCATCATCATGCTGTTGCGGTCTTTTCGCGTGTTTGAAACGGTCGCGACGCTCACGGGAGGCGGGCCGCGCCGCGCCTCCGAGGTGATGCTCTACACCATCTATCAAGAGGGGTTTCAGTTCTTCCAGATCGGCTACGCCTCCGCGATCACGGTCGTTTTCGTCGCCTTTCTGCTGCTACTCACACTCGTCAATTTCCGTTTGATGGACCGCTCGGTGCACTACAAATGAAGATGCCGACGCGCTTCCAGATCACCCGCCTGGCGATATTGACGCTGGTCGCCACACTCCTGCTGTTGCCGTACATCTACATGGTCGGTTTCTCGCTGAAGCCGGTCGACGAGATCTTCGCCGGCGGGCTGAGCCCACTCCCTCGTGAGTTCGCCGGCATCGCAAACTACCTCGGTGCGCTCGAACGCGAGCCCTTGTTGAGATATCTGGCCAACGGCGTCATCGTCTGCGCGGGGATCTTGTTCTTTCAGCTTCTGTTTGCGGTGCCTTGCGCCTATGCGATGGCCAAACTCCGCTTCCCGGGCCGCTCACTGATGCTTGGCATTGTGCTGTTTGGCCTGCTCATTCCGATCCAGGCCACGTCACTACCCATCTATGTCGGCTTGGCCTGGACCGGTCTGGCTGACACCTACACAGCGCTCATCGTTCCCTTCATATCTTCGGTTTTCGCCGTTTTCCTGTTCTACCAGTTCCTTCGGACCATTCCTGATGATCTGCTTGATGCCGCCCGTCTCGACGGCTGTAGCGAGATCAGCATCATCGTGCGGATCGTCTTGCCGCTTATCATGCCCGCCGCGACGGCCTTCGGCATCTTCTCGGTGGTATCTCATTGGAACGATCTGTTCTGGCCGCTTGTCATCACCCGCTCGCCTGAGTTGAACACCCCGCCGCTCGGCATCCTCGCCTTCCGATCAGAGGAAGCCGGCGACAGCTATGGCGAGTTGATGGCCGGAACAGCGATCATCACGGCGCCACTCGTCATTGCCTTCCTCCTGGCGCAGCGCCGCTTCATCGAGGGAATCAGCCTGGGTGCGCTGAAGGGATGAGAGAGATGCTCAAGATCATCCAGATTACCGATTGTCATCTTGTGCCCCGCGGAGAGCGTCTCTTCACGCTCGACCCGACCGCGAGGCTGCGGGCGGCGTTCGAGGACATCAACAACAGCCACGCCGACGCCCACCTTTGTGTGCTGACGGGCGATCTGGCGCATGACGGCGACCCGCGCACATATGCGCAGTTGCGCGAAGTGTTGGATGGCTTGCAGGTGGATTGGCAGCTGATGCCTGGCAATCACGACGATCGCCACCGGTTATGTGAAGCGTTTCCCGAGATCGAAACCGACGAGCACGGCTTCCTGCAAACGAGCCTTGCCACTCCGGCTGGCATGTTTCTGTTCCTCGACACAATAGATGCCGGCGTTCATTCGGGCGCCTACTGTGCGGAACGATGCCAATGGCTCGAGCGTGCGCTGGCCAAGGCTGCCGGTCAGCCCGTCTATCTGTTCATGCACCATCCGCCGATGCCGATCGGAATGCCGCGCCTCGATCAATACCGGATCCTCGACAACCGACAACTGGCGCAGACGATCGCCGGTCATCGGAATGTGCGCCACATCTTCTTCGGTCATGTGCATCGACCGATCGCCGGCAGTTGGCGCGGCGTTCCCGTTTCCGCCATCGCCGGCACCAATCACCAGACCGCCTTTGACCTCGCCGACGGCCTTGCGAATGTCGTCAGTCTCGACGATCCGGTCTACGGCGTCATCTTCCTTGGAACTGACAGTACAATCGTGCATCAGCACGCCTTCGAAAGCAGCGCCGAGCGTATCACCTATGAACCGGATTGATGGTCACGGTCAGTGGGTCGAGAGATGTTTTGCCGACATATAAATCTGATGCACCACTTCTGATTTCAACACTCAGCGATTCACGGTTTCTCCAACGAAGCGGCTTTCGAGCCATCCCATCCTCCTCCCCTAGCGGCACATCAGTGGCACAGTTTTAGGGGGCCAAGACATGAGCTCTTTGCCTATGTAGTGCCCCCCGATCTCTGATTTTTGGTCGGAGGCAACCCGCCATAGCATGGCACGATCGACTGTCCTTCCTGAGCACATTTCGCCGACCGCATTGCGAGAATCCATCGATTTTTCAGGGTGCCGCGATACGATCGGGCGTCAACCCAGATCCAACCTTTGCCAAAAGTGCCGCAGCAGCGTGAAGAAGCACTGCATCGGCACGTCTCCGGCCAATCAGTTGCACGCCAATGGGTAGGCCGCATGGGGTTTGCAGCAACGGAAGCGATAGCGTGGGGCATCCGCAGAATGTCCAGGGCATGGAAAACGCCCCGTCGCCCAAGCCATCTTCAATGCGAGGCGGTGGACCCGGCGTTGACAAGGTGACCAAGACGTCCGCCTCGCCCATCGCCTCATCGAGGGCGTCGTAAAGCGTGTCGCGCCGACGCAATGCGGTGATGTAGTCGGTCGCCGACAGCGCATGACCCTGCGCAATCCAGGCGATAGCTTCGTCCGGCAATGCGTTTCGGTGCGCGGCATCTTCTTCGGCCAGCGTGACCGCCATGTCACCAGCTATGAGTATATGGTGGGCGTCAAGCGCGCCATTGAACGCTTCTGGCAATGTCACGGAACCATCGATTCGGTTTTCGGCCGCGAATGCCTCAAAGCCGCGCGCTGCAGTCTTATCGGCCCGTTCCCACCATGGGCCTTTCACCACAGCAAACGACCACATCTTCTCGCGAGTTGCGCTCATGAGCTGCGGAAGCAGGCAGCCCGCCAAGTCATGCAGGTCCGCGAGCGTGCGGGCCATGAACGCATGGCTGGTTACGGGCGGTGAAAGCGCCAAGGTTCCTGCGAGCTGCAGGAGCCCATGCGTGGGTTTGAACGCGAACACGCCAGCATAGGAAGCAGGGCGAGTTGTTGACGACGTGTTTTGCGTGTTGAGCGTCATCGGAACCATGCCCGCGGCCACCGCTGCAGCCGAGCCGACCGACGAGGCGCCGAGCGTGCGCTGAGGATCAATGGGGTTCCGGGTCGGCGCATAGTCGTTCATGCCAAACGGTGTGGTTGCGGTTTTGCCGAGCACAACGAGACCCAGGTTCTTGAGCTGTCTGACGACCGCTGCATCAACGTGCGGCTGGCGACCCGCATGGATGGGACTGCCCATCTCCGTTGGAAAGTCGGCCGTATCGATGTTGTCTTTGATACCGATGGGGATCCCATCAAAGGCGCTCAAGAACGAACCGCTGGACCGGCGTTCATCGGCAGCCGCCGCGTCCCTGAGGGTTGCGTCCCGGTTGAGATGGACCCACGCCTTGATATCCGCGTCTTCATCCGCAATGCGGTCGAGAAGCCGTTCGCAAATCTCAACCGAACTTGTTTGCCCCTGTGCAAGGCTCGCTGCCATCTCGGTGGCCGACGAACCGAAGGAAGCGGAGGCAACCTGTTTCATGGACTATCCCCACAACAGCTCAGGCAGCCCTGTCACCAGTCCGGGAAAGGCGATCAGCAGAAGAAGCACACAGAGCTGGAGTAGGACGAACGGGATGACCCCTCGATACATCTCAACGGTCTGGACTGTCTCAGGCGCAACACCGCGCAGATAGAACAGGGCGAAGCCGAAGGGCGGCGTGAGGTAGGATGTTTGAAGATTGACTGCGATCAGCACACCAAACCATAGCGGATCGATCGTCTGAAGCAGCGTTAGGGCAAGAATTGGGACCGCTAGAGTGATGATCTCGATGACGTCGAGGAAGAACCCCAGCAGGAAGACGACCGCCATGACGAAGACAAGCGCACCGGTTTCGCCACCGGGCAGGGTCTGGAGAAAATCGCCGACCATCACATCGCCCTCAACACCTCGAAACACGAGTGCGAAACAGGTTGCGCCGATCAAAATGCCATAGACCATGGCGCTGATCTCAAGCGTTTGGCGAACTGCTCCCGACAGAACGCCGGATCGAATGCTCATGACCAAGGCAAGCAAAAGCGCGGCGGCGAACAGGAGTGCGGCCAATGCTGTCAGAACAATCGCCGCACCCGACAGGACCGACTGAAAGAACAGATGCAGGCGGGTGTCCACCATGGCGCGTACCACAAGTGCTGCCAGCAAGGCGCCCAGTCCGAACCAGAGGAAGGCCGCACGTTCGGGATTGACCTTAATGCCAGCCAGAAGAATGGCACCGGCGGCACCAAGTGCCGCAGCTTCAGTCGGTGTTGCGATGCCGCCGAGAATTGAGCCGAGGACGGCAATCAGCAGCAAGAGCGGGGCAACGAAGATCCCAATGAGCCTGCGAAGGCGGAGTTTATCAGTCACGGCATCGCTGGCATCGACATCAATGCCGCGGGCGCGGCAGACGACGTAGACATATCCGGCATAGATGCTGACCAGAAGCAGGCCAGGCAGGAGGGCGCCCGCGAAGAGATCGCCGACCGATACTGGCTGTGCTGTCCAATTGCCGACCGCGCGCTGTGCCTCGCCGTAGACTGCGCCCAGCTGGTCAGCCAAAAGCACAAGAACAATCGATGGCGGGATGATCTGGCCCAGGGACCCCGATGCACAGATGAGGCCGGTGGCAAGCGGCGCGGGATAACCGCGAGCCAACAGAGCCGGCAGAGAAATCAGGCCCATAGCAATGACCGTCGCGCCGACGATGCCGGTAGAGGCGGCGAGCAGAGCGCCGACAACACACAATGATAGGCCCAACCCACCGGGCACGCGGTGCATCAAGTCTCCCATCGACTTGAGCAGATCGGCGGCAATGCGCGATCGATCAAGCACCGTGCCCATCAAGATGAAAAGCGGAATGGCCAGCAGCAGTTCGTTGGTCAGAACACCCCAGATGCGGGGGCCAAGCGCCTTGAGCAGGGAAAGGTCAAAAACACCAAGTGCGCCGGTTAGCAGGGCGAAACCGAGCGACACGCCGCACAAGGTCAACGCGACTGGAAAACCCAGCAGCAAGGTGCCGAAGGTCAGCCCGAGCAATAGGAGCGGCAGCATCTCACTGCTCATCGGTTGCGCTCGGGTGCTCGACCACTTCAAACGGAGGTTTGCTCAGGCCGATATATGATCGCAGAAGCATTGCCAGCCCAGGAAGAACCAGCAATCCGGGCATCACAATCAACATGGATTTGAACAGGAAGACACCCTGCATGCCACCAACGCTGCGTGAGCCTTCGAGCGTCTGCCAAGCGCGTATCACATAAGGAAGGGACGCCCAGATCAGCACAACAATGGTTGGCAGAAGAAGGACGAGACAGGCCCAGAAATCGACCCTTGCCCGGCCAATGTCGTTCATCTTGACACGCAGCACGTCAATTCGTGTATGTCCGTCTCTGGACAGAGCATAAGCCACCCCGATGCCGACGAAGACGGCGTTTGCGTAAATCACGGCTTCTGACAATTGCAGTGAGCCGAAGCCGAACATCGCCCGTCCCAGAACGAGGGCGACTTGCGTCACCGTCATCGCAATCACCAGCCAGGCTACAAGCTGCCCAGCTGCAAGCACGATCCCATCAAGACGCCTTGCCCAAGGGTGCGGCTTGACCATAGCGATTCCGTCTTTGCCGGAAGGGAGCACCCACTGCAGAGCGCTCCCTTCGGTGCTCTTGATCAGGTGGCGCTGAACACCATCGCCCTTGCCCGCGCGAAGGGCTGGTGCGATGTCTCGGTCACACGACGTGCTTCAGCATGAAAGGCCATGTAGCTGTCGTACACGCGTCTGGTGAATGCATCTTCGGACGCGGCCTCGGCGACGACTTCCTGAGACATTTGGCCGAGCGCCATCAGCACATCATCGCTGTAGGCGCGAAGCTGCACGCCTTGCTCCGTGACGAGGACGTCGAGCGCCGAGCCGTTGTTGGCGTGAAACTCGGCCTCCATCTCGTCGTTCTCGGCTTGGCATGCCACCTTGATGATCTCGCGGTCCGCCGCACTCAATTCGTTCCACACATCCAGATTGAAGCCGGCCGAGACGTTCGACGATGGCTCATGCCAACCGGGGTAGTAGTAGAACTTCGCGACCTGATGGAATCCTTTCGCCAGATCGTTCCACGGGCCCACCCATTCGGTTGCATCGATGGCGCCCGATTGCAGAGCCTGATAGACTTCCGTTCCAGGTATTGAGGCGGGCGTTGCGCCAACACGACGGATCACTTCTCCGCCGAAACCGCCCATGCGCATTGTGATGCCGCGAAAATCATCCAACGAATTGATTTCATTGCGAAACCAGCCGCCCATCTGAACGCCAGGGTTTCCGACCAGAAACGATTTGACGTTGTAGTTGGCGGCCAACTCGTCCCAAAGCTCCTGACCGCCTCCGTAGTAGACCCAAGACTTGATTTCTGTCGGCGTTAGGCCGAAGGGCGTGGTCGTGAAGAAGTTGAACGCCTTCGACTTTCCCTGCCACCAGAACTCAACACCGTGATAGAGATCAGCCGTCCCGGTGGATACCGCGTCGAACACTTCGAAAGGCGGCACGAGTTCGCCCGCGGCAAATACCCGGACAGAAAGCCGTCCATCGGTCATCGTTGTGATGCGTTGGGCGAGTCGCTCCGCGGCGGTGCCGAAACCAGGGAAGTTCTTCACCCAGGCACTCGCCATCTTCAATTCACGGCGTCCCTGGGCGATGGCCGGTGTCGCGAGCGGGAGGGTTGCCCCCAGGCCGGCCAGAGCCGCACCGCGAACGAAGTCCTTACGCGACATATTCATAGTCGTCTCCATGATTGCTGCTGGTCGGGGATTGAAGTGCATTGCCGTCCATGCCTTCGGCAGGAAGGCCAAGATGGGCAAGGATCGTTGGAGCGATGTCGACGAGAGACGTCGACGCGCTATGGGTTGCGCACGATGCGAACCCGGCTCCATTGGCAATGAGAAAAGGCGCTTGCTCGCGCACACCGAGACCGCCATGCTGGCCAAAGCCGATCCCAGTGTCTTTGCCGTTGGCTGGCTGGGCGATCACGCCCTGCCCCGGAACGCCATGCTCATTGGCCGCATCGTCGGTCCGCATCGCGAGGGCAAAGGCTAGACCGTTACGCGGACCGTGCCCGACCGAAGCCAGTTCCTCGATGGTGACAACTCGGTCGAGCCAGTCCTGAGCCTCCAAGAACGCCGCTATTGCGTCGGCGCGGCCATGCATTTGCTCTGACAAGTAAACTAGCGCTGCTGTGCCATTTGGAGCGACAACAATGTCCTCCGATTTGGGATCGTCCTTGAAACCGGCTGCAGCCAGTTCGGCGTCAATATCGATCGCCCCGGTCACCGTTTGATGCCCGTGATCCGAACCGATGAGCAGGAGAATGTCGTCACCCTGTTGCCGCAAGTCGGCGAGAGCATCGATGACGATACCGGCATGGCCATCCGCCTCAGCCAATGCGGCGAGATGGTCCGGCGATCCCAGCGCCGTGCTGTGCTGCGTGGTGTCCGGGTGGCCGAGCCAGAGGACGCCGAGCGCTGGCCTGCGATCAGTCAGGACCTCGCTGACAAAACGCTCGGTCATGGCGCGATCTCCGGCGATTTCCGGACCAATCCGAAGTGCGTAACTGTCCAGCACCGGAACGCGTCCCGGACCAAAGCTCCCCGCGCGATGATAGACATGACCATGGCCGTCAGGATCGTGGGCATACGCTGCGCCAGGCGAGACATTGGAAAACACGATGGTGCCGCCATGCGGCGCCAAACGTTCGGCCAGCGTCGGTACGGCTAGCGACCTGCCGGTGATCCGCCGCTTGTGCTGGAGAAACTCTGGATGACCGGCGTCGTGCAGGACCAACCGGCCATCCTCGCGAAGCGCCATGGCATTGCCGGTCAATTCGTGCCGACCGGGCTGGCAACCTGTGGCGATCGTTGCCGAGCAAACCCGCGTCACCGATGGGAACGCCGAACTGTGGTTTTCAAACCAGGTTCCGCTTCGAGCGAATTCCGCCAAACGCGGAGTGCGGTCAGGGTCGACAAGATCGCGCCTCAAACCATCGAGGATCACGAGTACTGCGCGGCGAGAATCATGCATGGTCGGCCTCCGACTCCAGGAGGTTCAGCGCCACGTGAAAGGCATCGTAGTTCCGCAACTGCGTTGGTAAGTCGCTGTCGCGAAGCGGTCGATTTACGATGAATGGAACAGCCTGCTCGTGGCGCCCGCCATGCGAGCGCAATGGCCCGGCGAGAGCGGACAGATCATGCGCCGCGCGGCTCGAACCGAGCACGCCGTCCGCCGTCGCCAGAACGACCAGATCGCCAATCCTGTCTGGTGGTATCTCAAGCTCTTCGGCAGCCTTTTCCCGCTCCAGGACCTGTTCGACTTGCGGCAATGCTTCGAGGACGGCCACCGCATGGTCCGAAACACCCGCATTGCAATAGACCATTGCGCAAGCTCCAAGCGCGCCATGGTGGACGACATACGGGTCCGTGATTGGAAGAATGGTCTGAATGCCGGTGCCCGGCATCGCCGTTTCAAGAACGTCCTGGAGATAGGCGACATTTGGCTCGCCAGTTGATGTGGTCTTGGCGTTCATCCCGTGGTCAGCGGTAACAACCAAGACCGCGCCAGCGCGGTCGATATCTGCAAGCAAACGGTCGAGCGCCGCGATGAAATCCAACGACTCCTCGGCGTTGGGCGCGTAACGATGTTGCATGTAGTCCGTCGTCGACAGATAGACCAGCATCGGCGTGGTCGCCTCGAGAAGTGCCAATCCGACGCGCAAGACGGTCAAGCTGATTTCTGCGCTGTATATCCCCGGCGGCGGCGTTCCTATGGCTGTCCGGATCGCCGGGGTCATCTCTTGCTGACCATTGCCAAGTGCTTCGATGGATAGCGTCGCCGCCCGGTCATCTCCATCCGGCAGGCTTGTTCCAAGAAGGCACCTCAGCTTGTCTTTGGCGGTCACAGCGACGACCGTGCTTCCCGCATCGTGCGCCGCAGCCAGGATTGTGCCGGCGCGCAAGAGTTCCGGCGTGTTCATCATCACAGGCATCCCACTCTCGGTGTCGAGTGCGTAGTTTCCAGCCACGCCGTGTCGACTCGGTGGGACACCAGTGATCAGCGATACATTGTTCGGATTGGTGAAGCTCGGCATTGCCGATGCGGCCGTCCGTAGTCCGTACCGCGCGGTCGACCGGTCGAGGAACGGACACCTCCCCTTCGCGCTCGCGGCCTCCAAATAGCTTGGGTCGAAGCCGTCGATGCAGGCCACGACCACGGGCCTAGTCGGAGTGCGATACTCTCGCCCATTGCATGAAAAGGTTGCGCTGCTTGGCATATCTGGCGGTGTCCCCTGCATCCCGAGGACGGGACATACGGAAGACGCATGACAACGAAATGACAATTGTCGTATCAAATATTACTTTTGTAATTCGTGACCGCAGCCGTCCGCGATGCTAACGGGTTTGGACGTTGTTCAACCAACCGGAAATACCGAAGACGATGACGCTTTCTGCCGACCCGCGCCTGGCCGCTCGGATTGCCTGGCACCATTTTCAGGAGGGGCTGACCCAATCGGCCATTGCCGACAAGATCGGCTTGAGCCGTGCGCGCGTGAATCAGATCATTGGAGAACTGCGCGCGTCCGGCGCTGTCCAACTGCGCATCAATACGCCGCACGGTGCCTGTATCGAATTGGAGGCCGCGCTCAAGGAACAGTTCGCGCTGCGCGAGGCCATCGTGGTTCCTGCGCCTGCGGCGGAGACGGATGTGCGCCGCGTGACCGGCATGGCCGCCGGTCAATTTCTGTCGGACGCGATCCAGGATGGCGACGTGGTCGGGGTCGGATGGGGCGGGACGATCGATGCTGCCGCGAGCGCGATGGCGCGCAAGAACGGTCGCCGCAACACGGTGGTGTCGTTTTGTGGTGGTTTTCCCAAGAGCACGCCGGTCAACCCGTATGACGTTGCCGCGCGTTTTGCCCGCATTCTGCACGGCCCCTGCTACTACGTCACCGCACCGATGTTTGCCGACAGCCGATCGATGCGCGATGCGCTGATTGACTCCCATTCGGTACGGGCAGCCATGGATCAGGTGCGTTGCGTCAACATCGGCCTGGTCAGCGCCGTGGATCTGTCACCGGAATCGCGCAGTCTTGAATATGGCCTGATCTCAGAAGAACTCCGTCAATCCCTGCTGGAGGCCGGTGCGGTCGGCGACATTTGCGGTCACTACATGACTGCCGATGGCGGCTTAGTGGATCATGAGATCAATGATCTGATTGTCGCACCACCCATCGACGATCTCCTCTCGATTCCCCATTTGGTGCTTGCGTCCGGCGGCGATGCAAAAGTGCCGATCATTCGCGCTGCCTTGCGGCGTGGATTTGCGCATACGCTGATTGTCGACGAAGACGCCGCCAACGCATTGGTTCGATCAAGTCGCTGACTCAGCGCCGTGCCAAAGGTGAAATTCACCCGTGCACAGCCTTGGAAAGGCGACTGGGAAACCGGATGCCACAAAGAGAACATCCGAAACTCTTCATGGCCTTGTCTCCAGAAAATGATTCCTTCGCGCCAGCAAGACCTATCCCTGAGTCCGACTTCATTCGGCCTAGACAGTACAACCTAGGCTTTCCTTGGCTCTCTTGGTGCACACGTCGTGCACACGCAGCCCTTCAAGTAACTGATTTATTTGATTTTTCTTCCCAGTCCATCATCGGCGCGACGGCGAATTTCCTATATTTTTCAACCATTTACATAGAATTTCCAAATCACGCCGAGATTGGACGGACTGACATTGCCGACAAACGTGACATATGACTCATTTCATTCCGTTTTTCAAAGTGTGACGTCCGATGTCACCCAGCACCACTTTTCCGCTCCTGACATAATACAATGGTAAGACCGTCGTCTCGCTCAAGGAGGGCCGTCGTGATTTCTTTTCGTACCTGACTCTCTAAGAACTGCTTCGCAAGCTCAGCTCAGGCCACGTTGCGCTGCCGCTCATGCGAATGGAACAGAGTCAAAAATGCACTAATCGGTGGAGGGTGCCCACGGTCCGCCATCGGCCCATCTGAGATCGAATTCGTCGCCCGTCGCCGCTGCCTCGATCGGCGGCAGCGCGAAAGCACCGATCTCGCCGAGATTCGGCGCCGCGACAAGCAACGACTCGCGCAGGAGGAATGCCGCCCATTGGCGTTGTTTAGCTTGGTCTCCTGCGAATTCCCGGGAGAGGCCGTCCAGGCGGCGTTGTGGGAAGCTTCAACTGACGCCTGAGGGATGAGTGCCTCAATGCTCACTGGTTCCTGACGCTTGACGATGCGCGCTCGAAAATGGAGGAATGGCGTAAGGACTACAACACGGTCCGGCCCCATAGCGCGATCGGCAACAAACCACCGATATCGCTCATGAACGGCTCATCGGCAACTTCCGCCCCATGAGCCAATACCCCTCGAAAATCCCGGCTCGGGGCGGTCCAGTTCTCGGGCAGCAGGTCAGCCTGGATTAAGAAAGCATTGAAAAATCAGACGTTTTCTTCGTTGAGCAGCAGCCAATACCGCGTATATCGCCGCTCTCCCGTTCGGGTCAGCGCCCCCTTAGCGACAAGATCCTGCAGGTCCCTTGTTGCCGTCGCCCGTGCCGCGGCGGTGACCGAGATGTAGTTCTCGGCACTTAGCCCTCCCTTGAAACCGTCGATGCCTTTGCGGAACATGCGGGCGATTACTTTCTCCTGGCGTTCGTTGAACTGGCCGTGGAAGCGGTCGTAGAAGCGCGTCTTGGCGATATAGAACTCGACGCGCTTCAGAGTGGTCTGCTGTGCCTCGAGGATAATCTCGGCGAACCAGACGAGCCACGGAGTGATCTCATTGTCCTTGTTGCTGTCTTCCAGCATCTCGTAGTAGGCCTTGCGCCGCCGCTCGATCGTATAGGCGAGCGCGATCAGGCTTGGTTGCCCGAGTTTTCCGGGATCTGCTCTGCTCCCCAACCTTGGACCGCCGAAAGCTGGATTTTTCCGATCAGAGCAATGGCAGGAAACGACTTGGAAAACCCCAAGCAATAAATCGAATACGGTGACGGGGCGGCTGCATCAAACGCGGATCGTAAAGCCACGCGAAATGTGATTGCGCACGAACCAGATCATCACCACGCCCGGAACCAGGGAAAGGGTCGTCATGGCCATGACCAGGCCGATATCGGTTTGAAAGCCGAATAGGCTGGTAATCGCCGTCGTGATCGGCTTGCCCGCGGTGATCGTAAGCGTCCGCGCGAAGACCACTTCCACCCAGGAAAACATAAAGCAGAAGAACGCCGTGGCGCCGATGCCCGGCGCGATCACCGGCACCAGTCGGCGAATGATGAAACTGCCGGTCGAATGGCCGTCGACAAACGCCGTTTCATCGAACTCTCGCGGCACGGCGGAAATGAAACTCTCCAGGATCCAGATGGCGATCGGGATATTGAACACGCAATGGACCAGCGCGACACCGATGGGCGTATTCAGCAGGTTCGCGCTCGAAAACAGCAGAAAAACGGGCAGCGACAACACTATCGGCGGTGTCACGCGGAAAGCCAGCAACGTAAAGAAGGCTGCACGATCGCCGCGGAAGCGAAAGCGCGAAAAGGCATAGGCGGCAGGCACCGCGACAATGATGCAAATGGCGACGTTCAACGTCACATAGATGGTCGAGTTGACGAGGGAGGCAGCCAGTCGGTCGGTCCGAAACACATTGGCATAGTTGAGCAGTGTCAGGCTGCCGCGCTCGATGCCGTCACGCGACAGGGTGGAGATGAAGCTGAGCTGGATGACCTGCATCAGCGGCAGGATGATGAAGGCCGCCAGAACCACGAAGCCGAGCAAGCGAAGCGTTCGGCGCATCATCCCGCGCCTCTGCGGGACGCGTCGCGCTGTAGGGTCATCATCCGCCAGAAAGCCCACACTATCGTCAAAGTCATGAAGAAGTAGATGACGGAGCGGGCGGCGGCAGGCCCGTAGTTAAAGCCCTTGATGTCTTCGCCGAGGTCGAGCGACAGGAACGTTGTTGCCGACCTCGGCCCGCCGGCGTTGATACCGAATGCCTCGACGTAGATCATGAAACTGTCCATGAAGCGCAGCAGAAGCGCCATGATCAAAACGCCGCTGAGCTTCGGCAATTCGATGTAGACAAAGACCTGCCAGCGATTGGCCTGGTCAATCGACGCCGCCTGGTAGTAGCTCGGGGCAATGCTGGCAAGCCCGGAGTAAGCAAGGATTGCGATCAGTCCGACCCAGTGCCACGTGTCCATGACCACCAGCAGGATCCATGTGTGAACGGCATTGAATTTGTGGTCGAACCCTATGCCTGCCATCGCCATGAGCCGACCGGCATATCCTGTCTCGGTGTCGATGAAGCTGAGCCAGATGGACGGGATCATGTTCCAGGGCACGACCAGCGGCAGGGCCAGCAGGACGAGCCCGAAGGATCGGACCCAACCCGATTTTGGCAGGGACAACGCAATGAACAGGCCAAGGGGAAACTGCACGCACAGTACGACTGCGGAGAACATAAGGCTGCGTCCAAGGCTTTCAAAAAAGCGCGAAGACCCCAGAATTTCCCCATACCATTCGCCGCCAACCCAGAACTTGCTTTCGAGCGTGAAGATGTCGAAGAAGGAATGCCATGTGTTGATCACCAGCGGTATGGCGCCGATGAACGCCAGCACGAGAAATGCCGGCGCGACGAGAAGCCAGGCCCGGTTGTCGTATATCTGCATATGGTTCGATCCCTTCGAGGCTTTCGACAACCGGGCTCGGTCGCGATGAGGATTTAACCGTCGCGCCGGCGTGGCGCGTTTTGTTCCTGGCTGGCCGGGTAATGCGCCCCGTCCCCCAACCATGCCGAAGGGGGATTTTCCCGGATTTGCCCATGAGTTGCGCTGACAAGCATGCCGGTGCGGTTCTGCGGATCATCGAGGCAGTCTGGCCGCAACATCAGGGCGCGCCGATCACATTGATATGAAGGCGCGAGCGGTCCGTCAGATAATGCGCGGTGTAGTATTCGATCGCCTCCTGCGCGGTGTTCCGTCCCACCGACTCCACGCAGAGTGCCGCCTTGCCCTCATGGACTCGCAAAAACCCGGCATCCGGCTTGGTAAGTGAAACCGCCTCTATCCAGCGTTCGGCGCGGGTCATGCGAACGCCGTATTGGCGGGCAATCGTTTCATAAAGCGAACGATTTTCGATTGGCAGCGTTTCCAGACCGGGCACGATCCGTGCAAGCATGGCCCAACGCACGACTGCTCGCGGCACGCCTTCGACGCTCATCACGCGATCGATCGAGACAACCTGCTCCTTTTCGCTGATTTGAAGAAAGCGCTGCATGCGACGCGTCGGCTGGATCACTTCCTGGCGCAGCACGCGGCGCGTTACCGAGAGGTGTTTTTCCGCCAGTTCGCCGCTGAAGCCGACCATGGAGCCAACGAAACCCTGCGCGTCGCGCTGGCCGCGAACAAACGTTCCACTGCCCTGCAGCCGGTAGACCACGCCCTCATTGACCATCTGCGAAAGGGCTTCGCGAATGACGGTGCGAGAGACGTTGAAATGCTTGCAGAGCTCCGTCTCCGAAGGAAGGCGGTCGTGCTCGGGCAAGCCCCGTTGGCGGATGATGGAGACCAGCGTCTGCTTGACCTGCAGCCACAACGGCATCGCCGCATTGCGATCGGCCGAAGGCGAATTTTCCAGCAGGACGCCCGCTTCATCGGCCGCCGCCCTGGTCAGATCACCGCTTTCAACGCGCATCATCACGACACCGATACCCTGTGTCTTTCTCGCATCAATGCCACCGTTTGCATGATTTGCGCGTCGCGCTCCGCCCTTTCCCATCCCGACGCGCCGGCAACGACATCGGCAACCTCTTCAATCGCCGCACGCGACGTTCGCCCTTCGAAGGCCATCAAGGTCCGCCGCAGCACGACATCCTCAAGTCTGCTAACCCGCTCGGTCCGGCAAACAAGCTCAATCTCGGCCGGACAATAGCCCTCAAGTGATTGAAAACGCCGCTCGTCACGGCCTTCTGCCTGCGCGAATGCGCTCGCTTTGGCGCCATAGCGTTCAACAAGAACGGTGCATCGCGCCACATCGACCCCGGTCTTACTCGCCATCTCCTGTATCCAATCATCACGTTTGGCTTGCGTTTCAGGCAGATCTCGGGCGCCGCCGATCGGTAAGCGATCCGTGCCAATGCGTCGTTTGCACCCGTAAAGGGGAAGAATCGCGTCGGTAACCTGCTCGGCAAACGCTCGATAGGTTGTCCATTTCCCGCCAATTAGCGTTACCGTCTCAAACGGTCTGCTCGCCTCCGGCGCGTAGCGGTTGAACCGGTGATCGCGGCTGATCGCACCCGATGCCCTGACCTTATCGTCCTGAAAGGGCAGCGGCCGCACCCCTGCCATCGTGAAGACACTGTCCTCGTCCCGCCAGTCCACACTTGGCAATACGGGCCGCAGCACATCAAAAATGTACTGGACCTCGGCTTCGGTATAGTCGCGGTCGTCGGGATCATCCGTGCGCACATCGGTCGTGCCGACATAGACATGCGAAGCGTCCAGCGGCAAGACGAGGCAGGCTCGAAAATCATCGGTCTCGAAATAGAGCATTCGCCCGCCCAAATCGGCCGCAAGCTGCGGATTGCGCATGACCATATGCGTTCCGCGCGTGCCTCCCATCAGCCGACCGGGAATTTCCAGATCTTTGTGCACTCGGTCGACCCAGGCACCTGACGCGTTGATCACCAGTTTCGGCGGCACCCTGTATTCTTTGCCCGATAGCTTGTCGTGGAGCGTGACGCGTCCATCCTTCAGACGCCCCGCTGCCATGTAGGGCAAGGCCATCGCTTCAGCGCAATCGCTTTCCGCATCCGCGATGAGTTCGAGCACCAGCCGCTCGGGATGGGTGATGCGTGCATCATAGTATTCCGCCACCGCTTTTACGTCGGGCGCCAGCGCAGACATCTCTCGTCGAGCATGCCGCGCGCTCATGATCCGGTGACGAGGCATGCTGCGATGCTTTCGATCAAACCAATCATAGGCTTTCAGCCCAAGCGCCACGGGGATCGCGCCCTTTCGTCCGGGCGTCTTCTTGAGCCGGAAAAACCGCAACGCCGCCGACAGCGCGCCGCCATGCCAGCTTCGAAGCGGTATCCAGACCGGCTGCGGGTGTACGACGTGAGGCGCGTTCTTCAAGAGCAGATTGCGCTCGGTCAGTGCCTCGCGGACAAGCCCCGTTTCGCCCGTTTCCAGATAACGCAGCCCGCCATGTATCAGACGCGACGGCGCCGCGCTGGTTCCCGAGGCAAAATCGCCGGCTTCCACGAGCAACGCCGGCACGCCCTGAGCAGCAAGGTCACGGAACACGCCCACCCCGTTGATGCCGCCGCCAATGATCAGCAAATCGGGTATCGCCCCCGCACGCAAGCGCTCCAGCAAATCCGACCTTGTCAGCATTCCGGCTACCTCCTGACAGTCGGTTCTCGAGATGCTCGGACAAGATTGCGCCCATTAATTGGTAATGACAAGTTGATCCTCGGCGATTGCGGCATTGTTTTGCATTGCAGCATCAATATCGTTGAACTGCCACATTTCTCATAGAGCGCTTGACATGCTACGAACGGTCGATACTTTCAAGTCATAATTACAAGTTGGCGGGCTACTGGCTCGACGACGGGGAGGAAATGATGGGTGATTGCCTGATCGGCATTGATGCCGGAGGCACAATGACGAAGGCTGCGCTCTTCGACCTGCAGGGTCGGGAGAAAGCCAGCGCCCACAGCAGAAATGTTACGACGTTTCCTCAGCTTGGTTGGACCGAGCGGGACCCTGAAGGCATGTGGCGCGCTGCCGCCAGCGCGATTTCAACCGTGTTGCAACAAAGCGGGACGGACCCGGCCGACATTGCCGCGATCAGCGTCTCAGGCTATGGCAGCGGGCTTTTTTTGCTGGACCGGGAGGGAAACCCGGCTCGCCCGGGCATAGTCTCTACGGATGGTCGTGCCGCCAGCCTGGTCGCCGAGTGGACGGCGGACGGACGTACCGAGCAGGTCGCAAAGCTGGTCAACCAGTCCGTTTGGCCAGGACAAAGCCTGGCGCTGCTGGGATGGCTGCATCGCCACGAGCCGGAGGTCGTCGAGCGAACCCATACCGTTTCGTTCTGCAAAGACTTCTTGCGCATGAGACTTTGCGGCGATGTGTCGACGGATTTCACCGATGCCGGCAGCGCGGGACTGATCGATGTCAGCACCGGAACCTATTCGCAGGAAGCGCTTGGACTGCTGGGCATGGAAGCCTGGAACTCCAGGATGCCGCAGATCGGGCCATCGGATGAAGTGTCAGGCCATATCAGCGCCGAGGCGGCCGGACTTACCGGGCTGAAGCAAGGCACGCCCGTGGTGCGCGGCACAGTGGATATGTCGGCCTCGGCCATGGCATCTCTTCTTACCGATCCTTCGCAGATGAGCGTGGTCGCCGGCACGTTTTCGATTGCCACAACCCTGCATCAGACCACGCCCAAGATGAACACGATACCAATGCTGCAATTCGCCTATCCACTGGGCGGCTGGCTAGCGGTTCAGGGCTCGGCCACTTCGGCATCAAATTTGGAATGGGTGGTCAAGACGCTTCTGCAACAGGGCGGGGAGCAAGAGGGCGGCGATGTCTACGACACCATCAACGCTGCGGTGAAACGGGTCATGGGCAAGCACACCAATGCGATGTTCTTCCCTTACCTGTTCGGCGGTCCCGAAGGCGCGCCGGCCGGCCTTGTCGGCATAACCGCGCGCACCGATTTCGACAAGGCGATGCTGGCGATCTTCGAGGGCATCGTCTTTGCTCACAAGAGCGACATCGATGCCGCGCTGTCGGGCAGCGACGCCGCATCCGCCTCTGTGATCCGCATGACCGGCGGCGCGTCCAAGAGCCCCTATTGGTCGCAGATGTTCGCCGACATTCTCGGCCTTCCGGTCGAAGTGCCCGAAGGCTCCGAGTTTGGCGCCCTGGGCACGGCGATGTGCGCGGCGGCCGGCATTGGCGCCTATCCCTCGCTCGAAGAGGCTGTCAACGGCATGGCCGGGATCGCGCGCCGCCATGAGGTCAACGCGCAAGCGGGCAACGTCCATCTCGCGAAATACCCCAGGTACTGCGCTTTGCGCGATGCCATGGCGCAGGCCATGATCGCAACCGAGCCCGCCGCCGACGCCCGGGAGCCGGCCCATGCTTGAGCTGCGCGGCGTTTCCAAGACGGTTCTGGGCAAGCCCCACATCCACACGACCGATCTGACCTTTCAGTCGGGCACGATGAACGTGCTGCTTGGCCCGACATTGTCGGGCAAGACGACCTTGATGCGCTTGATGGCGGGGCTCGATGAACCGACTGAAGGAACCATCCACGCGCATGGCAAGGACGTAACGGGCGTCAAGGTCCAGGACCGCAAGATCGCCATGGTCTACCAGCAGTTCATCAACTATCCCAACATGACAGTCTACGAGAACATCGCCTCGCCCATGCGCCTTATGGGCAAAAGCAAAGCCGAAATGGACAAGGCGGTGCGCGGTACCGCGGACATGCTGCGGCTGACGCCGATGCTGGACCGCAAACCGCTGGAGTTGTCGGGCGGCCAGCAGCAGCGCTGCGCCCTTGCGCGTGCGCTGGTCAAGGACAGCGATCTCGTTCTGCTCGACGAGCCGCTCGCCAATCTGGACTACAAGCTGCGCGAGGAATTGCGCGAGGAAATCCCGAAGATCTTCCAGGAAAGCGGCGCGATCTTCGTCTATGCGACGACCGAACCGGAAGAAGCACTACTGCTCGGCGGCAACACCGCGACATTGTGGGAAGGCCGCATCACGCAATTCGGACCAGCCCCCGAGGTTTACCGCAATCCAAAGGATGCCGTCACGGCGCGGGTTTATTCCGATCCGCCGATGAATTTCGCCCCCTGCAGCAAGCAGGGCAATTCGCTGAGCTTTGGCGAGGGCATCGAGGCCCCGGCCGACGGTCCCTTCGCCACCTTGTCCGACGGTCAGTACCAGGCCGGTTTCCGGCCGAACCATCTCAGACTGGAGGCGCGATCCGCTTCAGCCGTGCCTTTCCGCTGCACGCTGGGCATCGCCGAGATTACCGGATCGGAAACCTTCCTCCATCTGAGGCACGGGCAAGACAACTGGGTCGCGCTCATTCATGTCGCCCACCATTTCGAGCCCGGCAGCGAAATCGATCTGTGGCTCGAACCCGAACATGTTTACCTGTTTGACGCGGACGGAGCGCTTGTCCAGACCGCGGCCTATGCGGCGGCAGCGTGAGGCGATAAATGGCCCGTATCGAACTCAGCGACCTCGCTCACAGCTACCTCTCCCGGCCAAGGGACGAAGAGGATTACGCGCTCAAGACCATCGATCTGGCCTGGGATGACGGCGGCGCATATGCGCTTTTGGGTGCCTCCGGCTGCGGCAAGTCCACGCTGCTCAACATTATCTCGGGCCTCCTCGTGCCGACGCGCGGCAAAGTACTGTTCGACGGAACAGACATGACCGAAGCTCCGACGTCGGCGCGCAACATCGCCCAGGTCTTTCAGTTTCCCGTCGTCTACGACACGATGAGCGTCCGAGACAATCTGGCCTTCCCGCTGCGCAATCGCAGGATGGAGGCCGACTATATCCGCGAGCGGGTCGCCAAGGTCTCCAGAATGATCGGCATGGAGGATCAGCTCGCCCGCAAGGCGCGCGGGCTGACCGCTGATGAGAAGCAGAAGATTTCGCTGGGCCGCGGCATGGTGCGCGAGGACGTCAACGCCATCCTCTTTGACGAGCCGCTGACGGTGATTGATCCGCACATGAAGTGGGAGTTGCGCACGCAACTGCGCCAGTTGCACGACGAATTCGGTCACACCATGATCTATGTGACGCATGACCAGACCGAAGCGATGACATTCGCCGACAAGGTTGTGGTCATGCATGATGGCCGCGTCGTGCAACTGGGCACGCCCGATGAATTGTTCGAAAGGCCTGGCCACACCTTTGTGGGATACTTCATCGGCTCGCCCGGCATGAACCTGCTGGATGCCGAGATCGACGGCTCGAATGCGATCGTTGCAGGCCATGTGATCCCGCTGGCCGGCCACTACGCCAAACCGGACGGCCGCACGAAGATCGGAATTCGCCCGGAATTCGTGAGCTTCACCGACAAGGGCGGCATACCGGTGAATGTGACGCGGGTCGAAGATGTCGGACGGCATCGCATCGTGCGCGCCGAACTGGCGGGCACGCCGCTCAACGCGGTGTTGCTGGAACAGGCGCCGATGCTTGCTGATACCAGCCATGTGATCTTTCCCCCCGAACAGATCGGCGTGTTCGTTGACGATTGGCGTGTCGAACCGCAATCGGGAGGTGCGGCCTGATGGAAAAGACGCGGAACAATCGCGCCTGGTTCATGGTGCTGCCGGTTTTGGCCCTGGTCGCCTTTTCGGCGGTCATCCCGCTGATGACGGTTGTGAATTATGCGTTCAACGACACCTTCGGCAACAACGTCTTCTTCTGGGTCGGCGTTGAATGGTTCGAGGAAGTTCTGGGTTCGGACCGGATGTGGGACGCGCTGCAACGCCAGTTGATCTTCTCGGCCGCCGTCCTCGCCATCGAGGTCCCGCTGGGTATCGCGGTCGCGCTCGCGATGCCCAAAAAAGGCATATGGGCGTCAGTGTGCCTTGTCCTGATGGCGCTGCCGCTTCTGATCCCGTGGAACGTCGTGGGCACGATCTGGCAGGTGTTTACGCGGATTGATATCGGTCTTCTCGGCTCCACGCTCCATCAATTGGGCATTGACTTCAACATCGGTCAGAACGCCGGTGCTGCCTGGGCGACCGTGATCATGATGGATGTCTGGCACTGGACCTCGCTGGTCGTGCTGCTGGCCTATGCCGGACTGCAGGCAATCCCGGACGCCTACTACCAGGCCGCAAAGATCGACCAGGCCGGCCGCTGGGCCGTCTTCCGCTATGTCGAACTGCCAAAGCTCAAGGGCGTGCTGCTGATCGCGATCCTGCTGCGCTTCATGGATAGCTTCATGATCTATACCGAGCCTTTCGTCGTGACCGGCGGCGGTCCCGGC
Source organism: Azospirillaceae bacterium (assembly GCA_028281465.1). Lineage (GTDB taxonomy): Bacteria > Pseudomonadota > Alphaproteobacteria > Azospirillales > Azospirillaceae > JANQJV01. The sequence goes on from JANQJV010000374.1 coordinate 30,891, forward strand.
TCCACAACCACCTTCTTGTCGATCGACCTGGTCAAGATGGCGCTGGGGCAGTTCGACCTTGGGCCCGCTGCCGCGTTCTCCATCATGTACTTCCTGGTAATCCTGCTGATCAGCTGGATCTTCTACACAATCATGATGAACCTCGACCGGCAGGAGCGGCCCCGATGACCACTGTCGCCGGAACCGATCTCCGCGCCGCGCCCGCGGTTCGCAGCAGAGCCACGGACAATCCTCAACTGCGCAGGCTTGTCTCCTATATCGTGCTGATCGGCTATCTGCTGTTCCTGCTTGTCCCGATCTACTGGCTCATCAATATGAGCTTCAAGGACAATGTCGAAATCCTCAATCAATTGACGCTGCTTCCGGCCGAACCGACAACCGGCAACTATGCGGAAATCCTCACCGATCCGACCTGGTATATGGGCTATGTGCACTCGCTGACCTACGTGGTCATGAACACGGTCATCAGCCTGTGCGTGGCTCTGCCAGCCGCTTACGCCTTTTCGCGCTACAGCTTCGTTGGCGACAAGCACCTGTTTTTCTGGCTGCTCACCAACCGAATGGCGCCGCCGGCCGTTTTCGTGCTGCCCTTCTTCCAGCTCTACTCTTCCATAGGCCTGTTTGACACGCACATCGCGGTGGCGCTGGCGCATTGCCTGTTCAACATTCCGCTGGCCGTGTGGATCCTTGAAGGCTTCATGCGCGGCGTGCCGAAGGAAATCGACGAGACGGCCTATATCGACGGGTATTCCTGGGGCCGGTTCTTCGTGCGCATCTTCATGCCGTTGATCTCGTCGGGCATCGGTGTCGCCGCTTTTTTCTGCTTCATGTTCTCCTGGGTTGATCTGCTGCTGTCGCGCACGCTGACCTCGACCGAGGTCAAGACGATCGGCGTGGCGATGACGCGAACGTCGTCGGCCACCGGGCTGGATTACGGCACGCTTGCAGCCGCCGGCGTGCTCACCATCATTCCCGGCGCGCTCGTGATCTGGTTCGTGCGCAATTACATCGCCAAGGGCTTTGCCCTAGGACGGGTGTGATGATGCAACAACGCTGGAACATCATCTACATCCTGGTCGCGGCCTTCCTGCTTGCGATCCTTCCTTTCCTGATCTGGGCGGTGCCCCGGGATGGAGACGAGTGGCTGTGGACCGAGCAGATGATCGAAGGCGGCTGGATGGCCTGGTCGTTCCCGGTTGCTTTGTTCTTCTGGGCCATCGGCACGATACTGATCCTCTTCACGCTACTCGCCATCCGGTTTCCCGAAACGCCACGCGTTGGAATCCTGGGCATCGAAACGACGCGAGGGGATAGGCTTTTCATCACCCTGCTCGGCTCGGCATTCATCAATCTTGCATGGCTTGGCCTGGACATCGGGCCACAACCGTGGGCGCTGGCGGCCTGCGGTGTCTATGCGGCACTCGTTTTCTGGAAGGTCTGACAAGTCAATTACTCAACGTTTCCTAGAAGAGAAGCGGGCTCATCATCAACGCAAGGGTTCTAGCTCAAAGGAGGGTGATATGAACCGACTACTAACAGCAACCTTGATGCTCTCGGTAGCATTGCCTCTGCCGGCCTTTGCCGGCATGGAAGAGGCAAGGGAATTTCTCGACAATGAAATTGCCGGCCTTTCGGTACTGCCTCGGGAGGAGCAGGAAGCCGAGATGCAGTGGTTTGTCGATGCTGCGGCCCCCTTCGAGGGCATGGAGATCAAGGTCGTCTCCGAGACCATCACCACGCATGAATACGAGGCTCAGGTTCTGGCTCCCGCATTCACTGCGATTACCGGCATCAAGGTCACGCATGACCTGATCGGCGAAGGCGATGTGGTCGAGCGTCTCCAGACCCAGATGCAGTCGGGCGAAAACATCTATGACGCCTACATCAACGACTCCGACCTCATCGGGACACACTGGCGCTATCAGCAGGTCCGCAATCTGACCGACTGGATGGCCGGTGAAGGCGCCGATGTGACCCTGCCGACGCTGGACATCGATGATTTCATCGGTACCAGCTTCACCACGGGTCCAGACGGCAAGCTTTACCAACTGCCGGACCAGCAATTCGCCAATCTCTATTGGTTCCGCTACGACTGGTTCAACGACGAGAAGAACAAGGCCGACTTCAAGGAAGAATACGGCTACGAGTTAGGCGTTCCAGTCAACTGGTCGGCCTATGAAGATATTGCCGAGTTCTTTACCGGGCGAGATCTGAGCCATTTGGGCCATGAAGGCGATGTCTGGGGCAATATGGACTATGGCAAGAAGGATCCCAGTCTCGGCTGGCGTTACACCGATGCCTGGATGTCCATGGCCGGCATGGGTGACAAAGGTGAGCCCAATGGCCTTCCGGTCGACGAATGGGGCATCCGCGTCAACGAGAACAGCCAGCCGGTCGGTTCCTGTGTTGCGCGTGGCGGTGCAACCAACTCGCCCGCCGCCGTCTATGCCATCCGCAAGGCTGCAGAATGGCTCGATAAGTATTCGCCGCCCGCAGCAGCCGGCATGAACTTCGCGGAAGCCGGAGCACTGCCAAGCCAGGGCACCGTCGCCCAGCAAATGTTCTGGTACACCGCCTTCACCGCATCGATGGTGGAAGACGGCCTGCCGGTCATGAACGAGGATGGCACGCCGAAATGGCGCATGGCACCCTCGCCGCATGGCGTTTATTGGGAAGAAGGCACCAAGATCGGTTATCAGGATGCCGGCTCCTGGACCCTGATGAAGTCGACGCCCGTTGACCGCGCCAAGGCCGCCTGGCTTTACGCGCAGTTTGTCGTGTCGAAGACAGTCGACCTGAAGAAGTCCGATGTCGGTCTGACGTTTATCCGCGAATCCACGATCGACAGCGATCACTTCACCGAGCGCGCGGACAGGCTTGGCGGTCTGATCGAGTTCTACCGTTCGCCGGCGCGCGTGCGCTGGTCGCCGACGGGCACCAATGTTCCGGACTATCCCAAGCTTGCACAGCTTTGGTGGCAGAACATCGGTGATGCGCTCAGCGGCGAAAAGAGCCCGCAGGACGCACTCGACTCGCTGTGCAAGGAGCAGGAGCGCGTACTTCAGCGCCTCGAGCGTGCGGGCATCATGGGCGACATCGGTCCTAAACTGAACGAAGAGCAGGATCCGGAAGTCTGGCTCAGCCAGCCGGGTTCGCCCAAGGCCAAGCTCGAAAACGAGGAAGAAGAACCGGTCACCGTCGCCTATGACGAGTTGATCAAGTCCTGGAACGAGTGATCAACCAAAACCCGGCCCGGCAACACACCATTGCCGGGCCGATTTCTGCGCCGTCGGCCGGCTTCGGGTCCATCCAAGAGACCCGGCCTCAGATCAAACCCACGACGCACCCTCAAAGCAGTGGTCCGGGCAAAATAGTGGTCCGTGCCCCACCCACCGGTCCCCAAAAGGAGAGAATGATGGCGGAGCAAAAGCTGCATGCCGGCGACCTGATTGTCGATATGATGATCAATTACGGGGTCGAATGCGTCTTCGGCATGCCAGGTGGACAAACGGCGGCGCTGCATGACGCGATTCTGCGGCGCAACGACAAGATTCGCCACATCCTGATGCGCGATGAGCGAAATGCTGCCTATGCGGCGGACGGCTATGCACGCGCGACCGGCAAGGTCGGCGTTTGCGACGTGACAGTCGGCCCCGGTGCCAATCTGCTTCCGGCCGGCTTTCTCGAAGCCCTGAACGCCTCCATCCCCATGGTTGGCATTGTCGGCGATGTGCCCCTCGACTGGCTGTCGCTCAAAACGAAGGGGATTGCCAGCCAGGGTTTCGACCAGGTCGCATTCTTCAAGACCTGCTGCAAGGATGCGTTTCAGGTTCCGACGCCGGAATCGCTGCCGGAACTCGTACGCACCGCCTTCCGCATCGCCACGGCACCGCGGCCGGGCCCTGTCGCGCTCGTAATTCCGCACGATATCCTCGACGCTGACTGGGATCCGGAAACGCTGAAAGCCATCACTGACGACCGCAACATCCATATCCCCTACCTGCGCTCGGTGGCGCCAGCCTCGGAAATCGACCGCGCCGCCGAACTCATCAGGAAGGCGAAACGCCCCGCGCTCATATGTGGCGGGGGCGTGCACGGCTCTGATGCCGCCCAGACGGTGACGACCTTCGCCGACAGACTCGGTGGGCTTGTTGTCACCTCGCTGTCGGGCAAGGGGGCCGTTCCCGAAACGCGAGACTATTGCGCCGGCGTGTTGAACCCGCTCGGAGCCGAAGCCGCAATCAACTTGATTGCGGAAGCCGATCTTACCATTTGGTGCGGCTCCAAGGTGAGCCAGAACACCGGAATGAACTGGACTTATCCGTCCAAGGATCAGGCATCGATCACCATCGATTGCGATCCGCTCGAGCATGGCCGCACTTTCCGGCCGACCGTGCCGCTTCTGGGCGATGTGCGCGAGACGATATTAGCGCTGGATGCCGCCATGGGCGAAAGCCGCGCGGACGCAAACCCTGATTGGATGGCGCGTATTGAGGAGGTCAAAGCGGCCTGCGAGGCTACAAAACAGGAGGAAATGACCTCCGACAAAATCCCGGTTCAGCCGCCACGTGTGATGGCCGAGATCGCCAAACGGCTTGGCGAGGACGACATAGTGGTTTCCGATGCTTCGTTTTCGGCCGGCTGGATCGCCGGCTACATCCAGGCGCAAAAACCGGCTCGCCAGTTCCTGTATGCACGCGGTCAGGGCGGGTTGGGATATTCGGTGCCTGGCGCTATCGGCGCTGCCACTGTTGTTCCCGAGGGCGCTCGCGTCGTTACGGTGGCTGGCGATGGCGGCTTTTCCTACACCGTCGGCGAACTGGCCACACAGGCGGTGTACAATCAGCGCATCGTCAACGTCGTCATCAACAATGGCAAACTTGGCTGGATCTACTTCTGGCAGAAGTTCTATTTCGGGGAGATGATCTCGGTCGATCTTGAAACACAAAGCGCTGTTCCCGGCTATGCAGCCGCCGCAAATGCCATGGGGCTGAAGGGACTCTATGTCGATAAGCCCGATGATATCGGCGCCGCGCTCGACGAGGCCTTCGCCCATGACGGCCCCTCGGTCGTCGAGGTGCGCATCGATGAACTGGCAACGCCCATCCACTCCTTCAAGCGGCGTCTTGCCGAAGGCGAAGACAATGAGCGCGTTCGCCCGGGCAAGGTCTACAAGCTGCGTGAATGGAAGGTCTCCCCAGACCTTTGAACGCGATGCCGGCAACGGAAATCGCGCCGTTCGGCCTGATCCTTCCCGCGCGCGTGCGCTTCGGGGCCGGTGAAGCGATCGCAAGCGCAGCCGATATCCGCGCATTTGGCCGGTGACTCCTTATCGTGCAGGGTCGATCCCCGGCATGCGCTGCTCCACTGATCGACGCGCTTGAAGCGACCGGTGCCCGCAATTCAGGCGGAAGCCTGGAACCGGACCTCGACACGCTGCTGGCGGCCCTGGCGCGCGGACGGACCTTTGCGCCCGATGCAGTCGTGGCAATCGGTGGCGGTTCGGCACTTGATCCGGGCAAGGCGATGGCGGCATTGCTGCCCGCGCCGCCCCCTGATCTGCTGGAATATCTGGAAGGTGTGGGCGGTGGAAATCCGCTGAGCGCCGACCCATTACCCTTCATCGCGGTCCCGACCACCGCCGGTACCGGCTCGGAAGCAACGCGTAACGCGATGATTGGCGTACCAGGCAAAGGGCGCCGCCGCAGCGGCCAATGGGCGTGCGTATGCCGCCGCGGATGAACGCGTCCATGCATGGCGTTTCTTTTTTGTCCAGCGTCAGTGTTTGCGGATAAGGGCATCGAGCAGGATCACGCCCTTGCCCTCGCGACCGACCAACACCGGGTTGATTTCGGCTTCTTGTACATCCGCGCGCGTTGCCAGCGCAGAGACCGCGGCCACCGCCTGTGCAAGCGCCTCGACATCGCCCATTGGCTTGCCTCGGTAACCGCGCAAAAGAGCAAAGGCTTTCACCTCATCAACCATCGCGCGCGCCATATCGAGCGAAACCGGGGCCGGGCGCACGGAAGCATCCTTGTAGATCTCGGTCATCACGCCGCCAGCGGCGACAGTCACCACGGGCCCGACCAACGGGTCGCGCGTGACACCGATCAGGGCTTCGGCAAGACCCTGTCCCATCTCCTGAACAAGAACACCTGAGATACGAGCCCCGGGTTTCTTTTCGGCGACAGATGTCTTCATGTCCTCGATAGCCTTTGCCAGGTCAGTGGCGCTCTCAATGCCGACCCGGATCGCACCCATCTCGGTCTTATGCGGCAGATCCCTGGAAATGAGTTTTGCCACAAGCGGATAGGCCAATGGGCCCGTCTCCGGTTCGGCGTCTGGAGAGAGCACCAGATGGGCGGGGCCATTCAAGCCCATGGCCGTGAAGACCGCACCGGCCTCGATTTCATCCAGGACCCCGCTTTCGGCGACATTGAGCCGCGTTTGCGCCAGCTCGGGCAGGGTCACATCGGGTCGGAGAGACGGCGCCGTTCCCGCCATCAAAAGCGCGACTGAATCTGCACAGCTTTCGACCGAACGGAATGCGGGAATGCTCCCCGATTCCAACAGCCGGATGGCCTCCTCGGCATGCGGGATAGGAAATGCGAAGACCGGGGCCGCGGTATCACCCGCCCGGGCCACCGCATCGACGATTGGTGTAACCGCCAGGTCCGGGTTGAATTGCGCGGAAGAGCCGGTGGCCACCACCAACGCACCGGTTTCCGGATCGTCGATCAACTGGCTGACCACCGCTTTCATCGTATCGTATCTGGTGCCTGCAAGGGTCACATCGACAAGCTTGCCTTGGCCCAGCGGGATATCCTGCGCCTCAAGGGCGGCGCGGGAGGCTTCACTGCACGCGGAGATCTTTACGCCGCGCAGCGAAAGCTGATCAATCACCATGGCTCCGCCGCCCCCGGTGGTTGACAAGACGGTGACATGTTTCGGGCGCCCGGCCATTCGCGCACGCTTGGACAGAACGGATGGCGCTTCCAGGAGCGCGTCGAACTGGCTGACCTGGGCGATCCCTATGGAGGTCAGGAAGGCATGAACGGCCTCCGTGCTGCCGGTCAACGCACCGGTATGCGAGACCGCCAGCGCCTGACCTTCATCGGATTTGCCAAGCATGTAGGCGACAACCGGTTTGTCAGCCGCATAGGCCCGGCGCGCGAAATCCGCGAGCGCGCCGGGGTTTCGGATGGTTTCCATGAAGAGGACAAAGCCATCGATGCCATCGTCTTCGAGCAGAACCGCGCCCACCTCGCCCACGCCGAAGCCTGCCTCGTTTCCGACAGAGACAAATGTCGAGAAATGCACACCGCGGGCATCGCCTCTGGACAGGAGCGTGCCGATCAAACTGCCGCTCTGGGATATCACGGCAAGGCGACCGGTGTTTAGTTTATCGGCCCTGAAGGCGGCGTTGGTGGTGCAGCTGAAGCCGTGGCGGGTGTCGACGACACCGGTAGAATTGGGGCCGATCAGCAGGATACCTGCGGCGCTTGCCACTTCGATCAGGTCTGCCTGGCGCGCGCGGCCTTCCGGGCCGGCTTCCGCAAAGCCGTCTGCCAGGATCGACACCACCTTGACCCCGGCCTTCGCACACTCTTCGACTGCGGCAATCACACGCTCGTTCCCGACCAGGATATAGGCGTGTTCGACTTGATCGGGGATAGCCGAGACCGTGGGATAGGCTTTGAGCCCCTGCACGCTGTCGCGAACCGGGTTCACGGGATAGAGTCTGCCGGGAAACCCGTGTTGCTTCATAAACGACAGGGGCCTGGCTGTGAGTTTCGCCGCATCGTCGGAAGCGCCGATCAGGGCAACCGCCGACGGGGCGGTGAGAGCCTTCAGGAATTCCTGCACCGGGTACTCTCCCTATGCGTTCGTCTTCATGCGCGGGGGGCGCTGGGAGAAGCGGCGCTCGAAAATACCTTCCGCGACACGGTTCTTGAGGATTTCAATGGATCCGCCCGCGATCATCCAGCCACGCGTCCGGCGCACGCAATATTGAGCCAAACTCTCCTCGCTGAAGCCAATGCCGCCCAGGATCTGCATGGATTCGTTCGCCGCGAAAAAACCGGCCTCGTTGCAGGCCAGCTTGGCAAGGGCGGTGTCATGGGCCGACGGCAGGCCCTGCTCCGATTTCACCACAGCGCGCATGAGCAGAAGCTGGGCGGCTTCCAGTTTGACCGCCATATCTGCGAACTTCCACTGCAATCCCTGGAATTCACACAGATCACGGTCGAACTGTTTGCGGGTCATCGCATGGTCCCGGGCAAGTCCGAAGGCGTAGCGGCCGACGGCCACCGCCCGCGCCGCGTTCCCGAGCCTTTCGACGTTGAACCCCGAGATCTGTTTTTTGAATCCGCCCGGACCCAGCAGAATATCCGCCGTGGAGATCCGGCAATCCTCAAAATACAGTTGCGACCAATGCTCGCCATTCATGAAGGCCGAGGGTTTGCCGATGGTGAAGCCCGGTGCGCCCCTGGTGACCAACACAGACCCTATTCCGCCGACACCTTCTGCGAAACGGACGTATACCAAGAACACCTCTGCTTCTGCGCTGTGCGTGCCGAAGATCTTGGAGCCGTTGAGGATAACCTCCTCGCCGTCCACCCTGGCCGTGGTGCGCAATTCGGTCACTGCGGAGCCGGCCTCGGGTTCGGACATGCCGACGGACATCACGGCCTTTCCGCCGAGAATTCGCGGCAAGAAGCGCTCCCGCTGTTCCTGGTTGGCATATTCGGCGAAGGTGCGCACAGCGCCAAAGTTACCGGCTTGAACCACGTCGGCACTGCGCGGACAGACCTCCGCCACGGCCTGAATGGCCAGAACCGCATCCATCAGGGTGCCGCCAATGCCGCCCTTGTTCTCGGGCACCGTTATCCCCAAGAGCCCCATCTCGGCGAATTTCTCGGCGACATCCCAGGGGTAGGCATCCGAATGGGCGCGCTCCAGAGCAGCCTCCGCAAGCTCTTTCTGGGCGAATTTCTTGACGGTATCATAGAAGATCGTTTGATCTTCATTCAGTTCGAAGTCCATTTCGGTCACTCGTTTGCAGGTGTTTGACACTTAATAGATAACCTTCACGCATCAGAAAAACGCCGAGAGATCATGCTTGGGTGACTTCAGGTTATAGGTTCTTGGAGTCAGCCAGCGCCCCGCGGCGGCAAGAGCGCCAGAATCAGCAGAATCAAACGTCACGCCCTGTGAGTGCAAGGAATACAATGTGCCAGCAAGCCCCGAGACAAACTTTAAGTAATATGTGGCAGACCTCTGATACCTGGTGCTCCCTCGTCCCGATCGCTTAACAAACTGCAGGGATGCCGGACTTTGTGTCGGGCAGGGTTATCTGGAGGAGCTGCAATGAGTTACAATCGCCTTGTTGGCGCCGCATGCGCTGCGATCCTGGCCGGAGTGGCTCCGGCCATGGCTCAGATGTCTGGTGACATGGTCAAAGTCGGCGTCCTTACGGACATGTCCGGCCCTTATTCGGACAATGTCGGCGCGGGATCTGTACTGGCGGCGCAGATGGCGGCTGAGGATTTTGGCGGGACCGTGAATGGCGTACCGATCGAGATCGTCTCGGCCGACCATCAGAACAAGACAGATATCGGCGGCACGATCGCGCGGGAATGGTTCGATGTCGACGGCGTCGACGCGGTGACCGAGGTTGTGTCCTCCGCCGTGGCGCTCGCCGTCCAGGAATTGGCGCGCGACAAGACAAAGATCCTGCTTGCCACCGGTCCCGGCAACCCGGCGATCACCGGTGAGGCCTGTTCGCCCTTCGGCGTCCATTGGGCCTATGACAACTATGCCTATGGCAAGGTGCTCGCCAATGCGCTGATCGACCAAGACAAGAAAAAGTGGTTCTTCATCACCGCCGATTACAGTTTTGGCAAGAGCCTCGAAGCCGCGGCCTCCCAGTTTGTGAAAGCCGGTGGAGGCGAGATCGTCGGCGGTGTTGCTCATCCGCTCGGCACCAACGATTTCTCATCCTTCCTGTTGCAGGGCCAGGCGTCCGGCGCGGACGTGATTGCATTGGCCAATGCCGGCTCTGACATGACCAATGCGGTGAAGCAGGCCAACGAGTTCGGCATCACTGCCTCGGGCCAGACCATCGCCGCGCTGTTGGTCAACCTGCCCGACATCCACGCCCTTGGCCTGCAGAATGCGCAGGGGCTGACGTTTACCGAAAGCTTCTACTGGGACATGAACGATGAAACCCGCCCATGGAGCGAGCGCTTCATGGAGCGTTTCGACGGCCGCGCACCCAGCAGCCTTCAGGCCGCCGTCTATGGCGCGGTTACCCATTATCTGGAAGCCATCGAGGCCGCCGGCACCGATGATGCCGAAGTGGTGGCCGCCAAGATGCGCGAACGTCCGGTGAACGACTTCTATACAAAGGATGCGACGATCCGCGAAGATGGCCGTCTTGTGCGTGACATGTATCTGATGCAGGTGAAAACACCTGATGAATCCGAAGGACCGTGGGACCTCTACAAGCTGGTCGGCACGATTGCCGGTGAAGAGGCGTACCGTCCGATGTCCGAGGGCGGCTGCCCGCTCGTCGAGTAAGCGGCTGACCGCCCCGGGTGCCGCATTGAAAAAGCTCTGACGCCGGCGCGAAAACGCCGCCGTCAGGCTCCGCACCGGGCGGCAGAGCCACTGTTCAGCCGCTTGCCGCTTTTGAATTTTCCTCAGCACCAGAGCACATCCAATGACTGTAGGGGGCCAGGCAATGATCACTCAGATGAAATCCCGGCTGAACGCCAATGCGCGTCTGGTCGAGCGGGGGAGACTGGTCTCCGGCACCGTATTGATGCGCGTTGGCGATGACGCCTACAAACTGATCTTCGACAAGGGCGGTCTGGTCGATATCCAGCAAGGTCCCTTCCCCATGCCAAACGTTGACTTCACCATCTCGGCGGCGGCGGAGGAGTGGCGGGACTTCTGGCAACCCGTACCCAAACCCGGCTCGCACGATCTCATGGCGATGCTCAAGCGCCGGGTTCTGACGCTGGAGGGCAACATGCATCTGTTCATGTCCAACCTGTTCTACTTCAAAGCGGTTTTCGCGCTGCTGCGGGAGGAAAAGGGCCAATGAAAGCCGTGATGGACCCGATCATTGGCCGCTACCTCAACCTCGAGTTGGAGGGGCGCGCGCACCGGATCTATTTCGAGGAGGCTGGCCAGGGCATCCCGCTGCTCTGCCTGCACACCGCCGGCTCCGACGGCCGCCAGTACCGTGCGTTGATGAACGACGAAGAGATCACCGCCCGCTTCCGCGTCATTTCCTTCGACATGCCGTGGCACGGCAAATCCTCTCCGCCCGAGGGTTGGCAGGAAGAGACGTACAAGCTTACCTCCGACGCCTATGTCAACATGGTACTGGCCGTCTCCCAAGCGCTGTCCCTCGATCGTCCGGTGGCGATGGGCTGCTCGATCGGCGGGCGTATCGTGCTGCACCTGGCGCGCAGGCATCCCGAACGTTTCCGGGCACTGATCGGCCTGCAATCGGGTGGACATGTCGACCCCTACTACGATCTGGACTGGCTATACCGCTCCGACACCCACGGAGAGGTCGCAGCGGCCGTGGTCTCCGGCCTGGTGGCGCCGACAGCGCCGCACAAGGAGTGTTGGGAAACCCTTTGGCACTACATGCAGGGCGGTCCGGGCATCTTCAAAGGCGATCTGTATTTCTACAAGTTTGAAGGCGATATCCGCGCCATGCTTGGCGAGATCGACGTGACGAAGTGCCCGGTGCATCTGCTTACCGGCGAATACGATTATTCCTGTACGCCGGAAGACACGAAGGCAGTAGCCGCCGAGATCGGTGTCGAGCCTATTATCATGAAGGACATGGGTCATTTTCCGATGAGCGAAAACCCGGCCATGTTCCGCAAATACCTCCTGCCGGTGCTCAAGGAGATTGAAGCGCAAGAGCCGGCGGCATGACCGTTTCGCAGTACCCTGAGCTCTGTCTCTTCGTGGGCGGTGCCCGTATCGGTACACGTGCACGCCAAACGATAAGCGTGATCGACCCGGCGACCGGCGCGGAGACAGCCCGCCTGCCGATGGCCACTTCCGAGGATGTCGGCGCCGCGGTTGACGCCGCCGCCGCTGCGTTTTCCGGTTGGGCCGAAACGGCCCCGATAGAACGGGCGGGCATGCTCGATACGGTGGCTGACGGGTTGCGCACCGACAGCGAGCGCTTTGCCCGTCTGATTGCGGACGATCTTGGAAAGCCCCTGCCAGAGGCGCGCACCGAGGTCGAAACCGCGGCAGGGATCTGGCAGTGGAATGCCGAAGAGGCGCGCCGGCTTTACGGCCGCCTGATTCCGGGCCGGAGTCCGGGCATAAACCAACAGGTGCGGCAGGAACCCGTGGGCCCGGTCTTCGCCGTGTCGCCCTGGAACGCGCCGCTCATCACCCCATCGCGCAAGATAAGTGGTGCGCTGGCTGCGGGCTGCACGGTTGTCGCCAAGTCGGCCGAAGAAACGCCCGCAGCCTCGGTGGCCCTTCTGGCGTTGCTTGAAGAAGTGGGCGTGCCCGCCGGCGCGGTCAACCTGCTCTTCGGCGATCCGGTTTTAATCTCGGCGCAGGTGCTTGACGATCCGCGCATTCGCGCGCTGACGTTCACCGGCTCCACCCGCGTCGGAAAGATCCTGTCCGCCCACGCGATGAAAACGCTCAAGAAGGTGACGATGGAACTGGGTGGCCATGCCCCCGTGCTCGTCTTTGCAGATGCCGACATAGAGGCCGTGGCGGGGATGGCGGTGAAGGCCAAGTTCCGCAACGCCGGGCAGATCTGCACCTCACCCACACGTTTCCTGGTGGAAGAGGCCGGGTTCGACCGGTTCACCGAGGCGTTCACCGCCGGGATGGCCGCGTTGAAGGTGGGCGACAGCCGTGCAGCCGAGGTGTCCATGGGGCCACTCGCCAGCGCGGTTCGGGTCACCGCGCTGTCCGGGCTCGTCGAGGATGCCCGCAGCCGCAGGCTTCGTGTTGCGTGCGGCGATGCCGGGCCAGGGGGGAGCGGTTTCTACCATGCGCCCACTGCCGTGATCGGGGCCACGCCCGAGGCACGCGGCATGAACGAAGAGCCCTTCGGCCCGCTGGCGCTGCTGGCGCGCTTTGGCACGGAGGAAGAAGCGATGGCCGAGGCCAACCGTCTCCCCGTGGGCCTGGCCGCCTATGCGTTCACGGAAAACGCCCGCCGTGCCGCGCGGGTCGCTTCGGGCATGCGTGCCGGCAATGTCATCATCAACCATTTTCAAGCCTCGCTGCCGGAAACCCCCTTCGGCGGGCTGGGCGACAGCGGCTTTGGCTCCGAGGGCGGGGTCGAGGGGCTTCAGGCGTTCACCACCGTCAAATACGTCAGTCAGGTTTGATGGAGGCGGCGATGCAGGACCATATTCTGAAGACCAAGGGCTTATCGCGGCGCTTCGGCGGGTTTGTCGCTGTCGACAATGTCGACCTGACGATCAAACGGGGCGACATCCACGCGCTGATCGGCCCGAATGGGGCCGGCAAGACCACCTGCTTCAACCTCATCACCAAGATGCTGCAACCCAGTTCCGGCACGATCAATTATGACGGGCAGGACATCACCCGGGCCAAGGCCGACAAGGTGGCGCGGGACGGGTTGGTGCGATCGTTCCAGATTTCCGCGGTCTTCCCGCATCTCACCTCGCTTGAAAATGTGCGCCTTGCACTGCAGCGTCCGACCGGGCTGACCTTTCAGTTCTGGCGCTCCGATCGGGTGCTTCGCGGCTATGACGCGCAGGCGGAGGATTTGCTGGGGCAAGTGGGCCTTTCGGAATACCTCCGCGTCCCAGCGGTAGAGCTGTCCTATGGGCGCAAGCGCGCGTTGGAAATCGCCACAACGCTTGCCCTTGCCCCCAAGCTGATGCTGCTTGACGAACCGATGGCCGGGATGGGCCGTGAAGATATCTCCCGGGTGACGGATCTGATCCGCAAGGTTGCCGCCAATCGCACCATTCTGATGGTAGAGCATAACCTACAGGTCGTCGCGACCCTGTCGGACCGGATCACCGTGCTTCAGCGCGGGGCGGTTCTGGCCGAGGGCAGCTATGCCGAAGTCTCGAAAGACCCCGACGTTTTGCAAGCCTATATGGGGTCCGCCGATGCCTGATGCTCCGGTCCTTCAGCTTTCCGATCTGAATGCCTGGTACGGTGAATCGCATATCCTGCATGGGGTCGACCTGCGCGTGAACACAGGTGAGGTCGTGTGTCTGCTGGGCCGCAATGGTGCAGGAAAGACGACCATCCTGCGCTCGATCATGGGACTGGTGGATCGCCGCGAAGGCGAGATCGCCTTCGCGGGCAGGCAGATCGCCGATGCCCGGCCTGAGACGATCGCGCGCCAGGGTATTGGCTACTGCCCGGAAGAGCGCGGCATCTTCGCCAGCCTCACCGTGCGCGAGAACCTGATGATGCCGCCGGTAGTCGCCAAGGGCGGTATCTCGCTCGACGAAATCTACGCGCTTTTTCCAAACTTGCTGGAACGCCTTTCGGCCCAGTCGGGCGCCCGGTTGTCGGGCGGCGAACAGCAGATGTTGGCGATTGCCCGCGTGCTGCGCACCGGTGCGAAGCTATTGCTTCTCGATGAGCCGACCGAAGGCCTTGCGCCGGTGATCGTCCAGCAGATTGCGCGGAGTGTGAAGCGGCTCAAGGAGCTCGGTTTCACCGTGTTGCTTGTGGAGCAGAACTTCTATTTCGCCTCCGAACTGGCAGATCGTCACTACGTGATCGAGCATGGAAAGGTGGTCGGCGAATACACGCGGGAGACGCTTAAAACCCGTGCCGACGAACTCAAACTGCTTTTGGGGGTCTGACGTTGACGGACATTCTTGGTGTCCCACTGCCACTGCTTTTCGGGCAGTTGCTGATCGGGCTGATCAACGGCTCCTTCTACGCGCTTCTTAGCCTCGGATTGGCCGTTATCTTTGGTCTGCTCAATGTCATCAACTTTGCCCACGGCGCGTTTTACATGCTGGGCGCGGTGGTGGCGTGGCTCCTGCTCACCTATTTCGGCATCGGCTATTTTCCAGCGCTGATCCTTGCGCCCCTGATCGTCGGTGCCCTCGGAGTGACCCTTGAGAAGACACTGCTCTCCAGGCTCTACACTGTCGATCACCTCTACGGGTTGCTGCTTACCTTCGGTGCGGCCCTGATCGTAGAGGGGCTCTTCATCAACCTGTTGGGCGTATCCGGAAAGCCCTACAATACGCCGCAGGTCTTCGCCGGCGGCTTCAACCTGGGCTTCATGTTCCTGCCGGCCTACCGTGCCTGGGTGATCGTGGCCTCGCTGTTGGTCTGTTTCGGCACCTGGCTGATGATCGAACGCACCAAGCTTGGCTCCTACTTGCGGGCGGCGGTGGAAAGCCCCGAACTGGTGCGCGCCTTTGGGATCCGCGTACCGATGATGATGACGCTGACCTATGGCTTCGCGGCAAGCCTCGCCGGGCTGGCTGGCGTGCTGGCAGCACCGATTTACACCGTGAGTCCGATCATGGGGCAAAGCATCATCATCACCGTCTTCGCCATCGTGGTCATCGGAGGAATGGGTTCGATCCTGGGCTCGATCCTCACCGGTCTTGGCGTGGGGCTGATCGAGGGCCTCACGCGGCTTTTCTATCCGGAGGCTTCCTCTGTCGTGGTCTTCCTGTTGATGATCGTCATTCTTCTAACGCGTCCACACGGTCTTTTCGGGAGGTCCTGACCATGAGCCTGTCCGATACCTCCAAATCCGGTGCACCGTACGGTTTGACGATGCTCTACCCCGCGTTTGTCGTGCTTGGGCTGGTCTTTCTGTTGTCCGCGCCGTTCCTCGGGGTCTACCCGATCTTCCTGATGAAGGTGCTGTGTTTCGCAGTGATGGCTTCGGCCTTCAACCTGATGCTTGGCTATGTCGGCCTGCTGTCCTTCGGCCACGCCGCCTTCTTTGGGATGGGTGCGTATGTGCTCGGTCACACGATGAAGGAATGGGGCCTGCCGCCGATGGGGGGATTGGCGCTGGCCACCGGTGTGGCCGCGCTGATGGGGCTTGTCTTTGGCGCCATCGCCATTCGCCAGAAGGGCATCTACTTTGCCATGATCACGATGGCGCTCGGTCAGCTCGTCTACTTCATCTGCGTGCAGGCGCCGTTCACCAACGGCGAAGACGGCATCCAGGCGATCCCGCGCGGCACGGTGCTGGGCGTGCTGGATCTGCGTGACACGCTGACACTTTACTACTTCGTGCTCGCAATCTTTATCTTCGGTTTCCTCGTCATCTACCGCACGGTGCGCTCTCCGCTCGGACAAGCTCTGAAAGGTGTGCGCGAAAACGAGCAGCGGATGATATCGCTGGGTTATCCGGTGGCGCAGATGAAAGTGCTCGCCTTCACCATCTCAGCGGCGCTGACCGGGCTCGCCGGTGCAACCAAGGCCATCGTTTTTCAGACGGCGACCCTGACTGATGTTCAATGGCAGACGTCTGGCGAAGCCGTTTTGATGACGCTGATTGGCGGGATCGGCACGCTTTTCGGACCGATCGTAGGCGCGGGTATCATCATCACCATCCAGAGTCGTTTCGCCTCGATGGGCTCCTGGATCATGGTCATCATTGGCGTGATCTTCGTGGTTTGCGTCATGGCCTTCCGCAAGGGCGTCGTTGGCACGCTTCTGGAAAGCGGCAAATCAGGCCCTTCGGCGTCCTCCGACACGTGACCCGCCTGCCCGAACCACTGGCCGTCTCATCCCCCGCCGTGCGTCAGCCGTGGGGGTCGTGGCGGAAGAACTCGGGCTTTTGCCCACATAGAACAAGTAGCCAGTCAATGAAGCGTTTCGTCTGAGGCGAGACCGACTTGGTGGTCGGCCAAACCACGTGGAACTCGGCACCTGATTCCTCTGGCCGGTTGAAGGGCTGTACGAGGCTGCCGGATTTCAACTCGTTGTCGAGGATGTCGATCTGCCCGACTGCAAGCCCGATTCCGGCGATTGCGGCGCCGTAGACCAGAAGCGAGGTCTCGTATTCCAGTTCATGCCCCGGTTCGATCTGCATACCAGTCATCCCCAGCCAGTCATTCCAGGCCCGTCGACGGTAGCGCGAATGGATAAGTGTGGGGGGTGTCAGCGCACCATCGGGTCCGGCAGCACCGATCTTGCGGGCATAAGCCGGGCTGCAAACCACGTCCAGCCTCTCCTGAAAGAGCCGACGTGTCTTCGCGTCCTTCCAGCGCCCGTCGCCGAGTTGGATGGCCACGTCGAGATGGGTGCCGCGAAAGTCGAGCGGCTCAACCGTGGTGTCCAGCCGCACCTCGAAATCCGGGAAAGCGTCGGTAAAAGTACTGAGATTGGGAAACAGCCAGTAGTGGGCCAGGGTGGGGTAGATGCGCACATTGATGCGTTTTTGCCGCTCCTGCGCCAGTACCCGCATTGTGGCTGTCTCAAGGCTATCGAAGATCGGTGCGATCTCATGGCC
>JANQJV010000411.1 GCA_028281465.1 Azospirillaceae bacterium
GCTCCGCGGACGGCGGATGGTGTCCGGTTTTCCCGCCGCCGTGCCGGGTTGACGGGCCGGGCCGACGGGGCGTCGGCGCTCCGGGATGTGGCCATGACCCGCCCAGAGGTTCATCCTCTGCGGGACGGGCGGTAGCACGGTGTGGAACTCATACCGATGGCCCGCTTTGACGACAGGTTCGGTTTCGGCGCTCCGAAACAGGACGGCCCGAGGACCGGTCCTTGTGTCGGGCCGTTGGTATCAGTCAAGAAACCCTTTCAAAATCAATGCGGTAGCGGGCAACCAGCGGAGTTAGGCGAACCCGTTGGGTTCGCCAAGCCATCCCGTGCATCTGACGCTGGCTGCTGAACGGGACGCTGGTATTCGTCGGAGACAACCGTTTTGCCGTCCTCGATCCGCTCGCGGCCGGTCAGCACCGAGGCACGGTCACAAGTCGTAGGTCGCGACGCGTGGCGCAACCATCTCGACACGCGGTGCCTCGGCACATAGATCTTCCGGTTGTCTCTGCCAATCATTAATATCTATTTGTAATCTTGACTCCTACAACTTGATAGAATCGTGAGGCTCTATCCACAGAAGTCCGATTCCATATCGCCAAAGATGTACACTCTCCCAAAGTCCGTAGAATTACGCCCATCATGGGCAAGGGCACAGCCCGATCTGCACCCTCACGCCGCCAGCGCCAGTTCCGCATCGACGAAGCTTTGGCAATTCTTGGTGCACACGCTGTTGCAGGCGCGGCAGCCGATGCAGGCGCCTTTCTTGGCGACGGTCATCACCATGCGTTCGACGTCGCCGTCGTCCGGGTCGACGAATGCGTCGTCTTCGTCCACCGCCCGCAGATCGAGCACGCCTTGTCGGCACACCTTGTAGCAGCGGCCGCAACCGATGCAGGTTTCGATGTCGATGGCTTCGAGGTACTGCGGCGTGAACGGCGAGCCGTCGCGCGTGGTCATGGCCGGCATGGCGGGGTCCTCTTCGATTGGGTTACGCGGGGGCAGCGGCGCCGTCGGCGGCGAGTGCGCGCTCGATGATCTTGCGCAGCCAGGGCGGCGGCGTGCCGTTGAGCATGGTCTGCACACGCGCGATCACAGCGGCGATCGGTTCCGGCGTCGGCACCTTGATCGGGTGGATGCGGGCGTTGACCACGCGCGCCGCGGCCGGGCCGCCGATGGCACCGACGAACAGCAGGGCGCAGCCATCCAAGGCCGCGACGCGCGGGCCGATGCGGTCTTCGCCGTCATCGGTGTGAACGCCGTCCTGCCGGCTCACGGCGTCGAACTGCACCGCTTCGATCAGGCGGTGGCCGTCGCGCGACACGTCGTAGATGGCCAGATGGCGCGCACCGGCGAAATGGGCGTCGACGCGCTGCAAATCCTGGGTGGCGAAGGCGACTTTCATGCACGGGCCCTCCGGATGCGGGGAACAGGCGGTCGGGTCGGATGGCGGGGTCACGGCCTCAATGAGCCGCAACCGCCGGGGCGACGAACGGGTCATGGCAAACCTCCTGGCAAGGTCCCGAGCCGTGGGCGAGCAAACCATTGGCGAGGTCGAACAGCAGCGACCGCGTGCCGCGGTAGCCGACGGTAACGCGATGCGGCACACCGAAGCGGTCGGTGACCGGAAAACCGGCCCGGTACAAGGGCATACCGAGACGCTGGGCGATCGGCTGGCCATGGCTGTTGGCGATCAGGAGATCGCAACCGCCGGGGTCGGTGGCCAAGGCTTGCTCCAGGTCGTCCAAATCCCCGACATCGGCGGCCTGTGCCGGCAGCCTGGCCAGCACCGGCGATGGCGTGCTGGCGACGACCCGGATCACCGTCGCCCCCATCTCCGCGACCAAAGCCCCCAAGGCGATCAGCAGGTCCGGGTCGCCAGCCAGCGCGACGCGTTTGCCGGCAAAGGTCATGTGGCAGTCCAGCATGGCGTCCAGCAGCCGGCTACGGTCGCGCCGTAGCGCCGGCGGTACGGGCACGCCGCTGGTCTCAGCCAGTTTGACCACCAGGGCATCTGCGCCATCGAGCCCGGTCAGGCGGTCGTAAACCGCGAAGGGCACGCCGCACAATCGGTGCAGCGCCTGCGCCGGCGCCCGCATCTGTTCGCCGACGGCGATGGTCAGTCGGGCCCGGCCCAGGGTGCGCACGTCTTCGCTGCGCGTGCCGCCCAGGGTGGTCGGCGTATAGCGGTCGGGCACGCGGCCGTCCAGCGACCCGGCCAGGTCGGGCAGCACCACCGGGTCGAGACCGAACGCCTCGATCACCCCGCGCAACTCGTCGACGTCGCCTGGGCCAAGGTGGCTGCCCGGCAGCAGGTTGACCTGGCGCAGGCTGCGCGTGCGGTCGCCCGGTTCGGTCAAGGTCTCGATCATCGCGGTGACGGCCCGCGACCAGCCGGTCTCCAGGGCGCCGTGGTAGTCCGGTGCCGAGACCGGTACCACATCGAGCGTTTGCCAGTCCGGATGCCGGCTGCGCATGGCACGCAGGTCCGCGACCATGTCCTCGCCCCGGGTCTCCGTCAGCGCGGTGGAGATCAGGCCGATCAGGCGCGGCCCGGCGCGCTGGAAGATCGTGCCCAGCGCCTCCTCCACATTGTCCATGCCGCCCAGGATCGTGGTCAGCTCGTTCATCGCCGTGGTCTGGAGGGGAATCGCCTCACGGAAGTGCCGCACCAGCAGCACGAGCGCGAAGGCGGTGCAGCCCTGGCTGCCGTGCAGCAGCGGCAGGCAGCGGTCCATGCCCAGAAACGCCAGGGCCGCCCCGAGCGGTGCGCTGGATTTCAGCGGGTTGGCGGCATAGGGTTTGGTGTTCGCTGGCGATCTCGCTCGCGCCATGGCTGTGTCCTCCCGGGTATCACGCCGCCCCGGCGGCCCAGGGAGCCGGTTTGCGCACCTGCGGCCAGATCGGGTTGTTCAGGCAGGCATCGAGCTGGCGCACGAAACCGACCATGCCGGTGTAGCCGGCGTAGGCGTGGGGACGTTCCTGGTTGATGTCGAGCCAGGGCAACTTGGCCTTGAGCGCGGTGAACTGGGAGCGTCCGCCGGACACCAGGATGTCGGCCCCGCCGTTGCGGAACAGGGCATCCATCTCGCGCGCCGGCATCTGGCCGAACAGATTGGCCTCGGCCCCGAGCAGCGCGGTCGCCTTGGCCTTGTCCTCAGCAGTGGATTTGCGCACCGAGGTGCCGACCACCTGCATGCCGATTTCCTGCAGGGCGGCGATCACCGACCAGGACTTGACGCCGCCGGTGTACAGCAAGACCCGCTTGCCGGCGAGCCGTGCGCGGTAGGGCTCGAGGGCGGCCCAGGCGCGTGCCTCTTCCTCCGCGATCAACGCTTCGCACCGGCCGCGCAAGGTCACCGGAGCCCCACGCGCGATGAGGCCGTCGACGATGGCGCGCAGCGAGCGCGAGGTATCACCGATGCCGTAGAAAGACCCCTCCAGATAGGGGATGCCGTAACGGTCCTGCAGCGCATGCGCCAAGGTGACCATGGCCTGGGAACAGACGACGAAGGCGAGCCGGGACCGATGGCAGGAGGCAATGGCATCGTATCGGCCGTCGCCGGTGATGGTGGCGGCCACGCGGATGCCGAGCCGCGCCAGCAGCGGCGTGACCTGCCACATCTCGCCCGCGACATTGTATTCGCCCAAGATGACCAGATCCGTGTCCGTGGTTTCGGCCGGTTCGCGGGTGCCGATGACATGGCGGAACAAGGCCTCGCCGCCGAGCCGGTTGCCGAGGCTTTTACTGCCGACGAAACCGGGCGCGTCGACCGGGATCACCGGCCGGCCGAAGGCTTTGGCCGCCTGCGCGGCGACCGCCTCGACATCGTCGCCGATCAGCGCCGACACGCAGGTGGCGTAGACGAACACCGCCTTGGGGTCGAAGCGCTCGATCACGGCGCCGATGGCCCGGTGCAGCTTGGCCTCGCCGCCGTGGATGATGTCCAGCTCGCTCAGGTCCGTGGTCAGCCCGGTGCGGTACAGCTCCGGCCCGGACGAGAGGCTGTGGCGGCTGTCCCAACTGTTGCCCTCGCAGCCCATCGGGCCGTGAGTCAGGTGGGCGCAGTCGGCGATCGGCTGCAGACAGATCTTGGCACCGTCGAAGGCGCAGCCGCCGGCCGCGGCACCCGGCTTCAGATTGGTCGCCGCCGCGCAGCCGCCGCGCCGCTCGGCCGTGGTCTTGGCCCGGTTGTGTGCGCATTCGGGCCGCTCGAACAGGGTTTCGGGTTTCGGCGTCGCCATGGCACCTCTCCCGGCACGGACGAGGTCGCCCCGTCCACGCCTGCATCCTACCGGGGTCAGACGTAGGGCGCGCTTCGAGCGCGCCGCGGCGTGCGCCACTGTCGAACGCCGCGTCCAATAATGGCCTGCTGAAGCAGGCCCTACAGGCCGGCCTTGCATCCTGTGCCTTACCGGGTCAGGTCGAACGCCAGATCGGTGCTGCCGAGGTCGCCGGTGGCGGCGTCGAGCACGTCGAAGGCCTTGTCGAGCAATTTGACCAGGACCGACAGCCCGCCCTGGTAGCCCCAGGTCGGGAAGCGGTGGTGGTGGTGCCGGTCGAAGATCGGGAAGGTCAGCCGGATCAGCGGCACGCCGGTGTCACGCTCCAGGAACTTGCCGTAGCTGTTGCCGATCAGGAAATCGGTCGGCTCGGTGCACAGGAGCGAGCGCAGGTGCCACAGGTCCTTGCCGGGCCAGATGGTCGCCTTGCTGCCGAACGGCGAAGCGTCGAGCAGACTCTGCAATGCCGCCGCCCAGGCCTTCGACCCGTTGGTGGCGAGGAGATGGACCGGCTCGGCGCCGATCTCGAGCAGGAACCGGGTCATGCCGGTGACGAAATCCGGGTCGCCGACCACCGCATAAGTCTTGCGGTGCAGGTGGGCCTGGGAGTCGGTCATGGCATCGACCAGCCGACCGCGCTCCAAGGTCAAGGCCGATGGGATCGGCGTGCCGGTTAGGGCGGAGACCTTGAGCAGGAAATCGTCGGTGGCCTCCACGCCCAGGGGATAGGCCAGTTCCGCCGTCTCCTGGCCATGCTCGCGGCATAGGGCCAGAGTCTTGGTGGTACAGGCGCCCTGCATCGAGATCGTCGCCTTGGCGTGCAGCGCCGCCTTGGTGGCCTCGATCGAGGTGCCGCCGGCATACATGCGGTACTGACCATCCGAGGGTGTGTCGTACACATCCGACGCGTCGCCCAGGACAGTGTAGTCGACGCCCATCAGGTCGAGCAGGCGGCAGACTTCGCGAATGTTGCCGACGCAGTGGCCATCGAAGCCGGGAATAATGTTGAGGCTGCCGTTCGGTTGCCGGTCCCGGTCCTTCCAGAAATGGCTCAAGATGCCCTGCATCATGTTGTCGTAGCCGGTGGTATGGCTGCCATGGAACGCCGGCGTGTGCGCAAAGGGCACGTCGAAGTCGGCCGGCACGGAGCCTTTCTCCTTGGCACCGGCGATGAACGCCTGCAGATCGTCGCCGATCACCTCGGCCATGCAGGTGGTGGACACGGCGATCATCTTGGGGTGATACAGCGCGTAGGCGTTGGCCAGGCCGTCGACCATGTTGCTGAGACCGCCGAACACCGCGGCGTCCTCGGTCATGGACGAGGAGACCGCGGCCGCCGGCTCCTTGAAATGGCGCGCCAGGTGCGAGCGGTAGTACGCCGTGCAGCCCTGCGAGCCGTGCACGAAGGACAGGGTGTCGGCGAAACCGGCGGCGGCAAAGACGGCGCCCAGGGGTTGGCACGCCTTGGCCGGGTTGATGACGGCGGCCTTGCGGGCGAAGTTCTTCTCCCGATACTCCCAGCCCTTTGTCCAGGCCAGGGTCTCGGCCACGGTCTCGGCGTCGTGGCCACACTCCATCTGGGCCCGTTTCGCGTCCAGCATGGCTTGATATTCAGGCTCCTGGAACAGGGTGGCGTAGTCTTTGATGGCATCGGCGCTCTGTGGCATGGCAGGCCTCCTCGGAGCAAATGGGGTCTGGGCTGCTGCGACCTATTCGGCGGCGTCGGCCATGTCGGCAGGTGCGGGTGCCCCGGTGGTGCCCTCGGTCCAGGGCGCTTTAAACAGGCTCCAGACCGGGCTGTTCACGGCGATGTCCATGTCGCGGGCGAAGATCGCGAAGCCGTCGTAGCCATGGTACGGGCCGGAATAGTCCCACGAATGCATCTGCCGGAACGGCACGCCCATCTTCTGGACGCCGTATTTCTCCTTGATGCCGGAGCCGACCAGGTCGGGGCGGATACCCTGGATGAAATGCTCCAGCTCGTGGGCGGTCACGTCGTCGTAGATCAGCGTGCCTTCGCGCACGTATTTCAGGGTGCGGGCGTAGTCGTCCTTGTGGGCGAACTCGTAGCCGGTGGCGACCACGTCCATACCCAGATCGCCGTAGGCGTCGACCACGTGCCGGGGGCGCAGGCCGCCGACATACAGCATGACCTTCTTGCCCTTGAGCCGTGGCCCGAATTCAGCGATCACCGCGTCCGCCATGGGCTGATACTTGGCGATGACGCGTTCGGCATTGGCCTGGATGGTGTCGTCGAACTGGGCGGCGATGGCGCGCAGGGAGGCGGCGATCCGGCTCGGGCCGAAGAAGTTGTATTCCATCCAAGCGACGCCGTACTTCTCCTCCATGTGCCGGGCGATGTAGTTCATCGACCGGTAGCAGTGAATCAAGTTCAGCTTGGCTTTGGGCGCCCGTTCCATTTCGGCCAGCGTGGCGTCGCCGCTCCATTGGCCGATCACGCGCAGACCGATTTCTTCCAGTAGGATGCGCGACGACCAGGCGTCACCACCGATATTGTAGTCGCCGATCACGTTGACGTCGTACGGACTGGTCTCAAAGCCGTCGTCCGGCTTGGCGTCGGCGCGCGGGAACACCCAGTCGCGGATCACGTCGTTGGCGATGTGGTGGCCGAGTGACTGCGACACGCCGCGGAAGCCCTCACACCGCACCGGAATCACCGCCTTGCCGGTTTCCTTGCTCTTCTCCTTGGCCACCGCCTCGATGTCGTCGCCGATCAGGCCGATCGGGCATTCCGACTGGATGGTGACGCCGCGGTTGAGCGGGAACATCAGCTCGATTTCGTCGATGATCGCCTTCAGCTTCTTGTCGCCGCCGAACACCACGTCCCGTTCCTGAAAGTCGGAGGTGACCTGCATGGTGACAAAGCTGTCGACGCCGGTGACGCCGGTCGCGTAGTTGCGCCGCTGGGCCCAGGAGTAATGACCGCAACCGACCGGCCCATGCGATATGTGCACCAGATCCTTGACCGGCCCCCAAACCACACCCTTCGAGCCGGCATAGGCGCAACCGCGGATGGTCATCACGCCGGGGATCGATTTGACGTTGGATTTGACGCCGCAGTCGGATTTGGTCAGGTCGGTCGTGGCCAGGTGCTTGGCACGTCGCTTGCCGAATTTATCCGGATAGGCGCCGAGCGCTTCGGTGATCAGGCGGGCGTGCAGGTTCGCATCGGTGTCGCCGGGAGCCGGCGCGTCGGCCCCCGGAGGGCCTGCGTGGTCGAGGGGCATGGTGGGTCTCCCAGGGCCGGAATGTGGGCAGACGGGGGGATCGGGCCTGACGGTCGCCGGACCGGGCCCCTTGTCCGGTGTGGTGGGTGGATCGTCGGCGGCGCCTCTACGCCGCCCGGCTCTTCGGCTACGCCGCAGCCAGAGCGCCCGCCGGAACTCGGCCGGCCGTCGCCGCCGCGTCCGCGACCGCGCGGGAGGCCGCTTCCTTGGCTTCCAACTCCTTGAGACGTTCTTCGTCACTCTTGATGATGCCGAACTCCATCAGCATGTCTTCCAGCTCGTCCATGCTGACCGGGGTCGGGATCACGCCCTGGCCGGCGTTGTCGTGGATCGCCTTGGCCAGGTTGCGGTACTCCTGCGCCTGCTGGCTGTCCGGAGCATACTGGAGTACGGTCTGGCGGCGCAGTTCGGCATGCTGCACGATATTGTCGCGCGGCACGAAATAGATCAGCTTGGTGCTGAGCTTCTTCGCCATGGCATCGGCCAGCTCCCATTCCTGGTCGGTCATGCGCGAGTTACAGATCAGACCGCCCAGGCGCACGGTGCCGGTGGTCGCGTATTTCAGAATACCGCGTGAGATGTTGTTGCAGGCGTACAGCGCCATCATCTCGCCGGACATGACGATGTAGATTTCCTCGGCCTTGTTCTCGCGGATCGGCATGGCAAAGCCGCCGCACACCACATCGCCCAAGACGTCGTAGCTGACGTAGTCGATGTCTTCGTAAGCGCCGTTTTCCTGCAGGAAATTGATGGCGGTGATGACACCGCGGCCGGCACAACCGACACCCGGCTCCGGCCCGCCGG
This sequence comes from Azospirillaceae bacterium, assembly GCA_028281465.1. Taxonomy (GTDB): domain Bacteria; phylum Pseudomonadota; class Alphaproteobacteria; order Azospirillales; family Azospirillaceae; genus JANQJV01. The sequence goes on from JANQJV010000411.1 coordinate 8,333, forward strand.
ACTCGACGCATTTGATGCCTTTGAAGCCGGCGCGGAGCACGTCTTCCAATTCCAGGTCTTCGACGCTGCCGGCTTCGGCGGCCAGATGCAGCACGGTCTGCTGCGCCTTGGCGTTCAGGATCAAGCGGGTGGAATCCGCCTTGGGATCGCAACCGACGATGAGGATGCGCTGGTCTAACTCCGCCAGCGCCGCCAGCGCGTTTTGGGATGTGGTCGATTTGCCGATACCGCCTTTCCCATAAAAGGCGATCTGACGCAGACGGGGCATGGGGCTGGCCCTCCTTTCACTGATCCTTGTGGCTGCCGCCGCACGCGCTGCGGCACGCCTGGAACCTGAATGGCAAACCCCGTGCCACATGCTTTGCGCTCAAATGGTCGGCTGCCGGTCGGTAGCCCTCGGTTTCCATGCAGCGCACTCTCGTGATGCATAGAGCATTGATATAATTGTTTTATTTTGATCTCACGATCCTTTGGACAAGGGGACTCTGGGACCGTGGGACCTCGTCGGTTGGTCTGTCGCGAAGTCGACAAGCGTCAGGCCTGGCGTTGGAGATCAGACAGTGGCCGTGGCCGAGTCTGCTATGGGCAAGGATGCGGGGGTTGGGGAACGTTCCATCGAACGGCCCTGAAACGAAAGATTGTAGGATTCCTCGGTGAGGACAATCTGAGTTTGAGAGAGACGGCGTCCGGCAACGATCTCTGCGCCTGTTTCCGGCACAACGTATCGACGCAGGCGTGGGCCGGACAGTGAAGCGGTGCTGGCATAACAGCATACCAATGTGTGGCTTGGCGGTTTCACTGGGATCATGAAGCGAATTTTCGTATTATTGTATCATAAATGATACCATAGGCCACCACACTGCACGGCAGTAGCTGATTCATTGGAGATTTTGTTGCTGGCCAATCGCATTCTATAGGCGGATCAGCGCTCACTTCAGTTATGTCCAGTATAGCCGTCCAGGTCCAGTGCTGTCCGTTTGTGCGGTTCAAACTTGGGTTTACGGCCGTCGTTTTACGACACCGTGCTGTTGTGCTCAACGCCAACTGGCGCCCAATTGTCGTGGCGATACGCAGTTTTGGGGCAGATCGAAATCTCACTCCCAACAGAAAAACACGCACAATGTGCGGTTTCCTGAGAAATTCTGCCATGTCAACCGACCTGATCTCAGCGCAATGGCATGTACCCGCCGAACTGACTATGAATAAAATTACTGAATTATTTCGACATATGCTGGAATTGGTATGCACATACAAATGTATGAAGGTTTTTTTGTCGAGTTTTCACTTGAAGTCTTCTGTGTTCATCGTAAAATCTTGTCGCTTGCTCTGCCCCACTACCTACCGATGCTTCAGACTCACTCAGACAGGAGTGCAGTGTTGGCAAAACCGGACCATAAGCAGAGGTGCTCCATCATGGACACAATGCTCAGTGAGTTTGATGAGATTCCAGCAGGAGGCGATCAGCCGCGCATTATAGTTGTTGAGTATGAGGCGGTTTATCGCTCTATAGTGGCACGGCACTTGTCCAATCTCGGCTATCATGTGGATACGGTCTCCGATCCAGCCGAATTGGACGGGGCCCATGCCGGGACCCGCATGGATTTGGTATTACTCGACACTCTCTTGCATGCGGAGGACGGATTGTCCATCACCCGCCGTCTGCGAGAACGGCAGCCAAACCTTGGAATCGTGCTCATTACCAGTCTGGGCACGGAGACTGATCAGGTTGCGAGCCTTGAGGCCGGAGCGGATGCCTATCTGCCCAAACCGGCCAGTTTGGAAATGGTGGCGGCCACGGTGCGATCCGTGTTGCGGCGTGTCAAACCGAAACCGACCCGAGAACCGCTGCAGCGCGCCACCTCACCGATGACGCGTTGGGCGGTCAACATGCAGGCGCTTGAATTGGTCACGCCAGATGGCGCCGGTTTACCACTGACCATGCAAGAAGCCAAGCTGTTGGCCGCGCTGATCGAGCAATGCGGCTCGCTGGTGCCGCGCACCCATTTGCTCGACGTCATCAACCGATCCCCGTCGTCCAAGGATCAGCGCCACCTGAATGTCATGATGCACCTGTTGCGACGGCGATGGGACGCCATCCCCTACCCATGTCCCATCCGCACGGTCTATGGCAAAGGATTCCTGTTCGCCGCTGACAGTCCATGAGGCCAACAGCCCGGATTTCCGGTTCCAGCGTATCTGTCCAGACGGAAGCACCACGCGTTCGCTGCAGCAAGGCGTGCTGAAGCATAGTTTTTGGCATCCCCTCAAGCAGCGCGGCCCAAGGTTCTGAGGGCTTGGGCCAGACGGGCGGTCTGGGCTTGGAACTGGCCGGCGCTGTGGGCCAGCTCGGTGCTGAAATGGCGGTACCGGGCGTAGGCGTGGCGCCCAGCACGACGCGTAGGTCGGTGCTCTGCGCCGACAACGGCCCCTCGGCTCGCACTGTCGGTCAGACCAAAGGCCGATGTGATGCCGTCTGGTCGTCGATCCGCCAGGCTGAGAGATGTCGGCGCAGAGCACCGACCTACAATTAAGGCCGATTACGCCAATGCGGAGAAAGGAAGGACAAGGGCGGTGTTGGCACGACGCGTAGGTCGGTGCTCTGCGCCGACAACGGCCCCTCGGCTCGCACTGTCGGTCAGACCAGGGGAAGATGAAAGGCCTTCTGGTCGCCGATCCGTCGGGCCGAGAGAGGTCGGCGCAGAGCACCGACCTACAATTCCGGCCCAATCTCCCGCCCTAACCCGACTTCACGGATTCGCCCTCGAAAACGGTGATATGGGGGTCGTTGCCGCCTCGTCTGCGGCCACGTCGCCGCCCGTGGCCATGCCGCCTGTGGCCATGCCGTCGGTGTCGACAGCGCCCTTGGGAGCCCCGACACTCTGTTGGCCCTGGCTGTTGGCCCTGGCTGTTGGCCCTGGCGCCGCCGATGGCCACATCGGCGCCCGCATCGAGCAATCGCCCATGGGCAAGCGCCGGGCCGGCGTGCACGTCGGCGCTCCCAGCCCGCCCCGAGCCTGACGCACGCGCGCGTGATCGCAAAGCGGCCGGTTGGGTGGCGCGTGTTGTAGAGACACGGGTTTCATGCGCCTTGGCCAATCTCTTCGATGGTGTACCGCCCGCTCGCGCGGCGAACCCCCGGTGTCTGCAGGTTGATGGTGACGGTCCGCGTGCCGCCGGTCGGCACCTGACGGCGCCAATACGCGACCGTGCGGTCTGCAATCTGGGCGCGCCACACCGCCACCTGGAAGTCGTTGACCGTCCTGGCGAGAGCCCGGAAGGCCATGACCAGGACGCACGGTCCGTCCAGGCAGTCCTCAAAGCTCAGAACTCGTCGGTTTTCGATCCAGTCCCGCGCCGCCGCGTGGGAGGTCAGCGCCCAGCCGCAAAACCCGACCACCTGGCCATGGCCGAGCTGTTGCGTAAAAAAATAATGCTTGCGCAGCACCATGCCCTTGAATGTGTCGAGCCAAGGCCCCATCGGAAAGGTGGCAAACGGCTCGGCCTGGGACATGAACAGGGCTGCCGTGCCGATCGCCGCCATGGGGTCGCGCAGGCGGAACGGTTGCAAACCGTCATACCGCGCGACCCGCCGCACTCCGTCCGCCGCGTTACTAGACAACACGCTCGACCCACCACGCACAGGCCAGCTTGGCATCTGCGGCCTTGCCGGCGCCTTTCACAGGGCCGGGAAGGCGGCGCATCGACGCCGGAGTTCCTTCCCCTTTCAATGACATGATGACCTCCCCAACCGCCCTGCCGCAAATCACACCAACGCCTGTCACCCGTCCTCGAAAATCCCCATCGCCCCAGACAATGACGCATCGGCTGACGGGCTGCCGCTTCCGCACTATACATTTATTGTACATTGTCAATTTAACATATAGTGCCGCTTAATTAACGATCCATGAAGACCTGTATCGACACGACACGCGGTGGTGGTGCTACGGCCCGCGCCGGGCCGACATGACCATCGGCGCTTGAAGGGTGCATGGGCCACCGACAGTCTGTCGACCCCGGAGCCGCCGACAGCGGCGGCGTCGGCCCTGCGATGACGTCCGGCGTGGCGACAAGAAACGGGATCGAAGAAAGACAACCGCCCCGCTAGCCTGCTATGAACGGGGCCGCTTCAAACGCCGCCCGACACCAGGCCAAACCGCATGGCGATTGCCGTCTCGATCCAGCACCTGACCAAGGTCTATGCCTCCGGGCTGACCGCGCTCCGCGATGTCTCGCTGGACATCCAAGAGGGCGAGATTCTCGCCCTGCTCGGTCCGAACGGTGCCGGCAAGACCACGCTCATCTCGACCGTCTGCGGTCTGACCACCCCGACCTCGGGCACGGTGACGGTGGGCGGCCATGACATTATCCGCGACTTCCGGGCGAGCCGACGGCTGGTCGGCCTGGTGCCGCAGGAACTGAACATCGAGCCGTTCGAGCGGGTTCAAAACACCGTGCGTTTCTCGCGCGGGCTGTTCGGCTACCCGGACGATCCGGCACACATCGAGGCGGTGTTGCGGCAACTGTCATTGTGGGACAAGCGGGATACCCGCATCCTGGAGCTGTCCGGCGGCATGAAGCGCCGGGTCATCATCGCCAAGGCGTTGTCGCACGAACCACGCGTGCTGTTCCTCGATGAACCCACGGCCGGCGTCGACGTGGACCTGCGCAAAGGCATGTGGGAGATCGTGCGGGCGCTCAAGAACCAGGGGGTCACCATCATCCTGACCACCCACTACATCGACGAGGCCGAAGCGATCGCCGACCGCGTCGGGGTGATCAACAACGGCCAGTTGCTGCTGGTCGAAGACAAGGCCACCCTGATGCGGCGCATGGGCCGCAAGCGCTTGCACATCGAGCTGAACCACCCGGTCGACCGGGTGCCCGAGGCGCTGGACCGCTATCGCCTCACCCGCGACGACGACGGCCGGTCATTGCTGTTCGATTACGATGCCAACAGCGAAGCGCCGGATGTGGCCGCCCTGTTGCACGATCTGAAAGAGGCCGGTCTGGTGCTGCGCGATCTGCACACGAGCCAGAGCTCGCTGGAAGAGATCTTCGTCACTTTGGTGCGGGAGGAGGCATGAACGGCCACGCGATTGCGGCGATCTTCCGGTTCGAGATGGCCCGGACCATGCGCACCTTGTTGCAGAGCGTTGCGTCGCCGGTGTTGTCGACGGCGCTGTATTTCGTCGTTTTCGGCTCCGCCATCGGTTCGCGCATCCAGGAGGTGGATGGCATCGGCTACGGCTCCTTCATCGTACCCGGGCTGATCATGCTGACGGTCCTGACGCAGAGCGTGTCCAACGCCTCCTTCGGCATCTATTTTCCGAAATTCCTGGGCACGATCTACGAGCTGTTGTCAGCACCGGTGTCGGTGGCGGAGATTCTGATCGGCTATGTCGGCGCCGCGGCGATCAAGGCGTTGGCGATCGGCTTGATCATCTTGGGCACGGCGGCCTTCTTCGTGCCCCTGCACATCGAGCACCCGGTGTGGATGCTGGCGTTCCTGGTGCTGATCTGCGTGTCGTTCAGCCTGTTCGGCTTCATTCTCGGCATCTGGGCGCGCAATTTCGAACAGCTCCAACTGGTGCCGCTGATGATCATCACGCCCTTGGGCTTCCTGGGCGGCAGTTTTTATTCCATCACCATGCTGCCGCCGGTCTGGCAGACCGTGTCGCTTTTCAACCCCGTGGTCTATCTGGTCTCGGCGTTCCGCTGGAGCTTCTTCGGCACAGCCGACGTGGATGTCGGGCTTAGCCTGGCCATGATCCTGCTGTTCCTATCGGCCTGCATCGCCATCATCTGGTGGATGTTCCACACCGGGTATCGCTTGAAGACCTGACGACACCGGGCCTGCGACACGGCGTTGAAGGCGGGGGATCTTGGGCCTATGCTGGCTGTGCATCCGTTTTTCATCCCGATTTGCCACGGAGCAATCGAACCATGGCCGAGATCACCCGTCGCGACACCAGTGCCCGCATGAGCAAGGCGGTGGTGCACAACGGCACCGTCTATCTGGCCGGCCAGACCGGAGATGCCTTGGCCCCGTTCGCCGAACAGGTGCACCAGACGCTGGGCAAGATCGAGGCGCATCTGGCCACGGTGGGCAGCGACAAGAGCAAGCTGCTGCAGGCGATCGTCTGGCTGGACGACATCCGCGACTTTGCCGCGTTCAACGAAATTTGGGACGCCTGGGTGCCGGAAGGCTGCGCGCCGGCGCGGGCCTGCGGCGAAGTGCGCATGGCCCGCTCCGGCATGCGCGTGGAGGTCACGGTGATCGCGGCCGTGTGATCGGCCGGCCACCGGCCATGGCGGAAGGATCGCCTCCCTTCGATGCCGCGACTCTGGCGATCGTCCGGCGTGCCTATGCCCGTCAGATGCTGGCCCTGGCCGGCGCGTCCGGCGATCACCGGCTGGAAGCCGCCTTTGCCGCCGTGCCACGCGAGCGGTTTCTCGGTGACCCGCCCTGGGGTCTGGTTGGGACGAACGCCAGCCGCATCCTCTGCGAGACGAACGACCCGGTGGTGCTGTACCAGCCGTTCCTGGTGCAACTGGTGCCGACGCAGCGGATCAACAACGGCTCGCCGGTGCTGCATGCCCAATGGCTGCACCAGGCCGGCCTGGCCCCGGGCGACCGGGTGGTGCATGTCGGCGCAGGGACCGGCTACTACACCGCCATCATGGCGGAGCTGGTCGGTCCCGGCGGACAAGTGCTGGCGGTGGAGTTCGATCCGACCCTGGCCGACCGTGCCGCGCAGGCGCTGGCCGGTGTGACCCATGTGACAGTCACTTGTGCGGACGGCATGGCCTGGCCGCAGGAACCCGTCGACTGTGTCTACGTGAGTTTCGCCGTGTCCCGGCCGGCCGAGGCGTGGGTCGACCACCTGGGACCGGGCGGACGGCTCCTGTTCCCGCTCTGCGTCGCCGACCCCGTTCGACTGCCGGCCGGCGGGGGATGGGGCGGCGGGTTCCGGATCACACGCCAGGCGACTGGATTTGCGGCGCGTTATCTCGGGCCGGTCGCCTTCGTCTGGGCCAGCGGCGCCGCGGCGGCACCGGACGGTGATCATGCCCGGCTCAAGGCCGCCTTCGACGCCGGCGGTATGGATCGCGTCACCCGTCTGGTCTGGCGCCAGCCCGCCCCGGCCGCCGACCGGTGCTGGTTTGCCACGGACTCCTGGAGCCTGACGATGGACGCGGCGACCTGACGCCGGCCAAGCCCCGGCAGCGCGGCTTGGGGATTCCCGGCCGTCTCAGACCAATGAACGGAAGTTTTGACCGACGCGGTGCACCCCCGTAGGGCCTGCTTCAGCAGGCCGCGGCCGGGATCGGCGCTTTGGAGCGGTTTCCGCTCACTCTGGTTCGCGGAAGACGCTCTAGCCAATTGATTGTTCAGCAAATCGTCGTCGCAGATCGGCTTGATCTGCTCGGGATTTGCTCTGGAGTCCGGCGCTTTTCTGGCTGCACGAGGCGCGCTGAAGCACGCCCTACGAGAATAGACCCATGAGTCAATCCGATCGTTTG
>JANQJV010000413.1 GCA_028281465.1 Azospirillaceae bacterium
AGATCGAGCACATCGGTCGCCGGATCGAAATCCGTCACAACAGACGTCTGCCCGACATAATAGGTCTGACCGCCGCCAATAAACGAGCCGCCGTCGCCCATGTCATGGTCGCCCATGCCACCGTCGTTCGGGTCTTCGACATCGTTGTCGAGGATGGTCGCTGTGCCGCTGGCATCGGCGAGAGTCGCCCCGTTTGCCGTGGACAGTTCGACCGTGAAGCTTTCGGTGCCCTCGACCGCCGCGTCGTCGGTGATGGCCACCGTGATGGTGGTCTGGGTCGCCCCGGCGGGTATGGTGGCCGTGCCGCTGGCGATGCCGTAATCGTCCGCACCGGCCGTGCCCGGTGCCGTCTGCCAATCGACCGCAATGCCGGAGGTGCTGGCCTCAGACGCGGTGACGGCAAGGGTTGCCGTGCCGTCGCCTTCGTTGACCGTCACATCGGAGATGGAGACCGTCGGCACCATCGGATCGTCATCGACCGGGTCCTCGTGGCCGGTCGGCAAGTTGGTCGAGATCAGCGCCAGGCCGTTGCTCGATCCGGCGCCCTGGAAGCCGACTTCCACCGACTGTCCGGCTGAGAGGTTGGCGTTGTAGCCCTTGTTGCGAATCACCAGCACGCCGTTGTCGTGGGAGACGATTTCGGCGTTCCAGATGTTCCCCACGCTGGCATTGACGGCGAGGGTGGCGGTCCAGCCACCGCTGACGGATTCCTCGGGCGTGAAGGTGAAGCGGGCAACGAACCCGGAGCCCCAATCATCGACGCTGAGGGCGAAACCCGTCCAATCGGCTGTCGGTGTCGTCTCGTCCATGGCCCTCTTTCCTTCCATGCGTGCTCGGCGTGCGGGGCGTGCTCGGCGTGCGGGGCGTGCTCGGCGTGCGGGTGGGGCCAGAGCGGGCTCCAGAGTTTGCTGTCCCTCCAGTGGGAGAAGCAGCATCACAGGACCAGCGCAGGACCCGGAGGCGGGATGTGGCAACGCTATGGCTCGCAGGGGCTTCACGTCAAGAAATAGTTTACCATAAAATATGATGATAATTGTGTTATTAGAGTTTTTATATGTTATTGTGATGAGCTTTTACTTCAAACGACTTGGTTTGTAGATAAAGGCAAGGGCCAAAGGCGAACAGGCGCGTGCCAGAGCGTTTTCCGCTCGCTTTGGTTCGTGGAAAACGCCCCAGCCACCTCACGCATGGCATTGCTCGAACCGGATGGGGAGAGAACCGGCGGATGGGCACCGGAAGTTTGGCGCGACGGTCAACGAACCGCGCAACCTCATGCCGACGCTGTGCGGTCCACGAAACGGGAGGCGGTAAGCCTCCACCGGGTCCGGCCCCCAGATACGCGACTGGCGTCCGCATCACGGCCAATCCAGCAAGAGTTGCGAAGACCGCTTAGCGTGCTTCAGCATTGGTAACAATGCGCCGTCATCGCCCCGCCCCAGATGCACCATGGATTGGGCGACCGGGCGCGTTGACAGTCGGTATTACCAACGGCCCGAAACAATGACCGGTCCTCGGACTGCCCTGTTTCGGAGCGCCGGCTTCCAGCCGGCCCGGACCACGCCCAGCAGCCGGCCGCCAAGATGGCGGCGGTCCAGCCGGCACGGATGCCGGCGCTCC
>JANQJV010000419.1 GCA_028281465.1 Azospirillaceae bacterium
AATATAGTAGCAAAAGCAAACTTCGCTGCTATATATGCGCTCGGAAAACTGGACTGTTTCATCCCCGGCAGGTCGGCCGCAAGGCCGGTGTGGGACTAGAGCAGTTTCCGCTCGCATTGGGTCGTGGATTACGCTCCAGCCCCTTGGTTTCGGAGTCTATCGTCGTCGCAGATTGAATCAATCTGCTCGGGATTCGCTCGAGATTGCGTTTTCCCGGGTGGCTGCCCTAGGGTTTCCTCCTAATTGGTGTATGCCGTTTCTGCCTGCCCCGACCGGTTCGACGCCGGATCGGCCAACCGTGCGGGTGGCGGCGCCCCCGGCCCACTGGGCCAAAAGTTGAAGGATGCCGCCATGCCTATGGATGCTGCGTTGATCGAAAAACTGATCAAAGACGCAATCCCCGACGCCGTGATCCGCATCGACGATCTGCGCGGCGACGGCGATCACTACGCCGCCTACGTGGAATCGGCCAGTTTTGCGGGCAAGACCCGAGTGCAGCAGCACCAGATGGTCTACAAGGCTCTGCAGGGGCGCATGGGGGGTGAACTCCATGCCTTGGCCTTGCAAACAGCGACGCCACCACAGACCTAAGATCGGGTGTGCCACGACCGTGGCGTTTGGAACAGTGAGGGATAGGGCAAGATGGACGCGACCGTCGCGCAGCGCATCGAGCAAGAGGTCAAGGAAAATCCGGTGGTCCTTTTCATGAAAGGCACGCCGGTGTTCCCGCAATGCGGTTTTTCGGCCGCCGTCGTCCAGGTGTTGAGTCACATGGGGGTGCCGTTCAAGGGTATCGACGTGTTGCAGGACCCCGGCCTCCGCCAGGGTATCAAGGACTTCAGCAGTTGGCCGACCATCCCGCAGCTCTATGTGCAGGGCGAGTTTGTCGGCGGCTGCGACATCGTGCGCGAGATGTTCGATTCCGGTGAACTGACCGAATTCATGCAATCCAAGGGGATTGCCGTGGAGCCGGCCACCGCGTGATCCGAGCCCGGCCATCGGCTGCGCCTGGCCGACCAGGAAAGGCAAAGGCCCTCCTCCCACGCAAAGTGGGAGGAGGGTGGGCTTCAGCGCCACCTCAGAAAGGCGTGCCAAAATCTCATCAAGAAATGCCTTATCACGCACTCACCAGGTCTGAGTGATGGTCCCGAGTTGCTGCCGTGTCTTTGTGGTGAACCCGACCGGCGCCTGGGTCGCCGACGCATGGTCCGCATTGCTCCAGCGCCGAATCCCTGTGGCGCAGCTCACGGTCACAAAGCAGGCTTCTGTATTTTGCTGGTCGGCAGGCCAAGGCATGCGCCCCTCAAACGTCACCTGACCATCGGCAATCCTCTTGCCAATCGTATCATCGACGGACCACGACATCCGCAACGTGAGCGGTTTCGCCTTCAGCCAAATCAGCCAAACGGTTTTGCGGCCGGTGAATGATCGGTGTGGTCGCGAGCACCATTCTCCGGTGGTGTGCCGCTCGGTCGCTGGCGGATCGGCGACCGCTGCATACTCGCCACAGTGCACACTTTCTCTACTAACTAGTTTTGGCTAATCCCTCCGCGCATTTGAACGGCGAGGTCAATTCGGCTATTTTGTGGCGGCGTAAATGAGAATATGGGCAATTTGATATGTATGAGTCACAATTCGAATCCCAATCCGCCGAGGCTCAAGGATTTGGGTCGGAAGTCCTTGCAACGTTGGCGGCGACAACCGGCAGTATATTGAGAATTGTCGTGGTTTTGATCTTCGGTATTACTGGCGGATCCGTGATATCTTGGTTACTGAGTTGATTTTGACAATTGCTAGGGAGTGTCTAGCGGTTCGCATGGTCACGCCCTCCATGATGGCCCGGGCGCTGAGCGGCGTAGGGCGGGACGTGAGCCCGTAAAGCGGACTGAAATTGCACCACAGATGCGGTACGCTTGGTATTGGATGGGATTCCAAACCGGCGGTGACAGCCCATGTTGTCCATTGTCACAATAGGGACGTGTTGGGCTTTAGCGAGTATTGTCCGCACGGTCGTCGATGCGTTGCACGTGCCGGCTCCGGATTCGGCACGTCGCAGCCCAAGCGGGCGCGCGTCCTTGGTGCAGCGGCCGACCGCGCCGACCTCGGCCGGTCGGGATCTTGCGCTGGTTACCGCGGCGTTGCCGATGGCCCTCGGTGCGGCCAGTCTGCCCTGGCTTGGGGCGGCCGCGGTGGTTCCGGCGCCCTATGTCATGCAGCCGGCCCTGGGGCGCGCGCGCGAGGGTGCGCGCCCCCGCCGGGTGGTGGCCGAACAGGCCGATGCGTTGGGATTCGTGACGGGTCTCGCCGTTGGCAGCCCGCTGGCCGCCGTGGCGGTGGCCATGGCGGCCAGCGGCCGGCATGTGCTGGTGTCGTGGCGCGGTCGTGCCGTTGCCCGCGATCTGGAGGCGTTGTTCGGTCAAAGCCGCGACCGGGCTTGGTGTCGGCGCGATGGGGTCGACGTGTCGGTTGCCGTT
>JANQJV010000232.1 GCA_028281465.1 Azospirillaceae bacterium
TGTTCGCGGTGGACAACTCCACGTCGACCACCTTCACCGCCGGGAACACCCGCCAGACCTTCGACACGACGACGGACGATGCAACGTCGAAGGTCTCCGCGGCCGGTCAATCGATCTCTACCACCATCACGGCGGTCAACGATGATCCGACGATCAGCGGTCTGCCGTCGGACCTCACGGTGACGGAAGACGTGGCGAGCCCCGTCGATCTGTCGGCGGTGACGCTGAGCGACGTGGATTCCGGTTCGAGCCCCATCACGCTCACGCTGGGTGTCGGCGCCGGGACGCTGGCGGCCTCCGACGGTGGCGGGGTGTCGGTGGGCAATTCGGGCACGGCCACGATCACCCTGACCGGGACCGTGGCCAACATCGACGCCTATCTGAACACCGCCAGCACCATCCAATACACGAGCGCCCAGGACGCCAACGGCGAGAACGCCACCACCTTGACCCTGACCGCCAACGACGGTGGCAATACCGGTACCGGCGGCGGCGGCCCCGTCTCGCTTGGTACGGTCAACCTCGACATCACGGCGGTCAACGACGATCCGGCGATCAGCGGTCTGCCGTCGTCGATCACGGTGACGGAAGACACGACCGGAAATGTGAACCTGTCGGCGGCCAGCTTCAGCGACGTGGATTCCGGCGCCAACAGCATTTCGCTGGTGATCACGGCCGGAGCCGGTTCGCTGTTCTCCAGCAATGCCGGTGGCGTCACGGTGAGCGGCAGCGGCTCGACGGCCCTGACCTTGACCGGGACGGCTGCGGCCATCGACAGCTTCCTGAACACGGCCAGCCACATCACCTACCGCGGCGCCCAAGACGCCGCCGGCACGGCCGCGACCACGCTGACCCTGACGGCGAACGACGGCGGCCACACCGGCACGGGCGGTGGCACCACCGTCACCCTCGGCACCGTCACCGTGGACATCACGGCGGTCAACGATGCGCCGACCGCGATTGCCCCGACCACGGGTCGCGTCAGCACGTTGGATTCGGCCAATACGACGGTGGCGACCCTGAGCGCCACCGATGTCGATGACACGACCTGGACCTTTACCATCGTCACCGTCACCGACCCGTCGAACGCCCCTGTGACCGGCGGCGCGCTCTTCACCATTGCCGATGGCGGTGCGGTGGCCAGCACGGCGTTGCGGGCCGCCACCCCCTCGACCCTGAACACGGGCACGTACACCGTCACCGTCCGGGCGACCGATGGTGAAGGCCTGAGTCGCGACGAGTCGATCACGGTGACCGTGTCCGACGCGCTGACCGTCACCACCACGGATGATTCCGGCGACAATCTCACCCGGGACGCCAATCTGGCGGCGGACATCGCCGACGGTGGCGGGTTGAGCCTGCGCGAGGCGCTGGCCTACGCGGCGGGTGGCGGGGTCACGATCGGGTTCGACGCCGGGCTCGCCGGCAACACCATCACCCTCGGCAGCCAGGCCGTCGTCGCCGCCGGCACGGTGTTCGACACCGACAACGCGAACGGGTTGACCATTGGCGGCAGCGCCCTGCAATTGGCCGGTGCTCTGACCGTGACCAACGGTGCGGGCGACACCGTGACCGTCGGTTCGGTGCTGGCCAACGACGGCGGCAACACCGGCAGCCTGACCAAGTCCGGGGCGGGCACGCTCACGCTTTCGGGAACCAACACCTACACCGGAACCACGACGGCCTCGGCCGGCACGCTGGTGCTGGGCGGCTCGGCGATCTGGAACGAGGCGGCCCTTGAAGTGAATGGCGGAACGCTGACTCTGGGCACCTTTGAAATCCTCGGCACCCTCACCGGGACCGGCGGCACCATCAATCTGGAGGGGTTCACGCTGACCGTGACCGGAGACACGCTGGATGCCGGCAATCTTACGTTGGGGTCTTCCGGCAGTTTCGCCACCTCCAACACCGCCGGCGCGACGATCACCGGCACCAGCGGCAACGACAGGATCGTTGGCCATGACGGGGCGGATACCCTCCATGGGGGCGACGGCAACGACATCCTGATCGGCGGCGGCGGCGAAGACACGCTCAACGGCAATGGCGGCAACGACACCCTGTTCGGTGGCGACGGCAACGACACCCTCAACGGCCATGACGGCGACGACAGTCTGGACGGCGGCGGCGGCGCCGATCAGATGTCCGGCGGTGCCGGAGATGACATCTTCGGCTACCAATCGGTATCTGACCTGGTCAGCGGCGAAAGCCTCGACGGCGGTGCGCAGGCAGCCAAGGATCAGATCCGGATCGAAAACGATGGATCCTTCGACTTTTCGACCGGTGTTACGGTCACCGGGGTGGAAGAGGTCGAGCTGGACGACAACGAGACGCTCTCGGTGACCCTGAAGATGGCCGCCGGTTATGCCGGCGACATCACCGTGAAGGAACACCAACTCACGGCCGCCAGTGACGGTGATCTCGGCACCGAAACCGGCACGATCTCGCTCAACGGCGGCACGTTCGTTGCGCCGACCGGCACGTGGGCCAACCCGTTTGCCATCGGCAATGGCGGCGGGACCGTGGAGAACGCGGCGGCCACCACCCTGGCCGGCACCGTTTCCGGCACGGGCGTGCTGCGGAAGACGGGGGCTGGCACGCTCACCCTGTCGGGCGACAACGCCGGCTTTGCCGGCGGCATCACGGTCAGTGCGGCCACACTGGCCGCGGCGGCGGACGCCAACCTGGGCAGTGGCACCGTGAGCCTGGCGAGTGGCACGACCCTGCAGATGACGGCGGCCGGCACCGTCTCCAACGGCATCCGGCTGACCGGCGATGCCACCATCCGGACCGACGCCGCGGTGACTCTGTCGGGCGTCCTGTCGGAGGCCGGCGGCAGCCGGACCCTGACCAAGACCGGCAACGGCACGGTGACGCTCACCAACACCGGCAACGAGGCCGGCTTTACCGGCGGCGTGACCATCTCGGACGGCACGCTGTCGGTGGCCAACGACGACGCCCTGGTCGGCGGCACGGTGACCCTGGACTTCAACAACGATTCCGTCACGTTCGAAGTGACGGGTACGACCACGATCGACAATGAGGTCGATCTCGACGACAACGCCACCTACAGCGTCAGCGCCGGCGCCGTCGTTACCCAGACCGGCGATCTCAAGAGCGGTCCGCTCTTCAAGTCCGGCGACGGCACCCTGGTTCTCAGCGGAAACAAGAGCTACACCGGCTTGACGTTCGTCGGCGACGGTATCCTTCTGGTCAATGGCCAGATCATCGGCGCCGTCAATACGGCAAGCGGCGCGACGCTCGGCGGCAGCGGGACGATCGGCGGGGCCGCCACGATCTCGAGCGGGGCCACTCTGGCGGCCGGATCCAGCCCGGGCACGCTGACGTTCGGCAATGGCCTCACCCTCAATAGCGGCAGCACGCTGGCGGTGGAGCTCGACGGCACCACGGCCGACACCGAGTACGACCAGATCGTGGTGACCGGTGGTGCCGTTCAGATCGATGCGGGCGCCATCCTGTCGGTCACCATCGGCAGCGGTTTCAGCCCGGCGCTCGCGCCCACGCCGGATACCTTCCGCATCCTCGACAACCAAACCAACGGTGCCATCACCACCAACGGTTTCACCGTCGCCGGCTCGGCGGTGGGCGAGGGTGGTTCCTTCGCCATCGGGTCGACCGGGTTCACGATCAGCTATCAGGGCGGCGACGGGAACAACGACATGGTTTTGACCGTGGCGGATGTTGCCCCGCCCACGGCCGTCGTCGATACCGGCGAAACCGACGAGGACACCGCCACGATCACCGGCAACGTGTTGACCAACGACACCGACAACAACCCCCAGGCCACACTGACGGTCACCGCGGTGAATGAGGCAACCGGCAATGTCGGCGTGGCCGTGGCCGGTTCGAACGGCGGCAGTTTCACCATTGGCGCGAACGGTGCCTTCAGCTTCTCAGTCGGCACCGACTTCCAGAGCCTGGGCGCCGGGCAGACCGCCACCACCTCGATCGCCTACACGGTGAGCGACGGGGTACAGACGTCGACCCAGACACTGAACGTGACCATCACCGGCGCCAATGATGCGCCGGTGGCCGGCAATACCGCCGACGCCAGCACCGTCGGCGGCGCGGCCGCGACCGGCACGGTACTCGGCGACGCCACCGACCCGGATACCGGCGCAAGTTTGACCATCAGCGCCGTGCGCACCGGTTCGCAGACCGGCAGCGGCACGGCTGGCACGGTCGGTCAGGCGCTCGCCGGCACCCTCGGTGCCCTGACGCTGAATGCGGATGGCACCTATACCTACGTCGTCGACAACACCCTCCCGGTGGTGCGGGCCCTGGCCGCGGGGCAGACGGCAACCGACAGCTTCACCTACACGGTGAGCGACGGCGCCGGCGGCACCGACACCGCTGTGCTGACGGTCACGGTGACCGGCATCAACGACGCGCCGCTGGTGGACGACACGGTGCCGGCCCAGACCGTCGACCAGGGAACGGCGTTCTCGCTCGACCTCACCGACCACTTCACCGATGTGGATTTGGGCGATGTCATGTCCTTCACGGCCACCGGCCTGCCGCCGGGCCTCGGTCTGGGCAGCCCCTTGATCATCGGAACGCCGACCGAGGCCGGCCGATACACCATCGTCGTCACCGCCACCGACACAAGCGGTGCATCGAGCGCCGTCACCGTCATTCTGACAGTCAGGGCCACCCAGACGACCTCGTTGAACCTGGACCAGCAGCTCGACTTCTCGCAGGTGAACCGGGAGCAGGATGCCACGGGGTCCGAAACCGATGCCGATCCCCAGACCGATGCCAACAACCAAGGTGACGGCAACGATCCGGCAACCGGTCTAGGCGGTTTGAACCCGGCCGGCGCCGGCACGGGGCAATTCAACACCACCGAGACCTACAACGACGCCTCAGGCGGCGTGACCACCTTCACCGGGGCGGCCAACACCGGTGGTCCCGCCGCCGGGGTGGACACCGGTCAGACCACCACGAGCAGTCTCCGTTCACCCCAACCGGGTGGTCCGGCGGCACCATCGGGCACGGGGGCCCCGACCGGTGCAGAGTCGCCAGTCGGCGGCCCATCCGGCCCGCGCATCCAGGTGATCGAAACCACGGCTGCCGATCCGGTGACCGGTACCGGCACCCGCATCGCTGCGCGCATCGATCTGGGCGTGGGCACCACGCCAACGCCCGGTACCGCCATTTCCCTCTGGGGCCTGAGCGAGGGAACGGCTGCGGGAGCCATCAGCTCGTTCCTGTCGGCGGCGCAAAGCGACGGCTCTGCCTTGCCGGCGGGCGTGGGGTTCAACCCCAATACCGGGCAGATCACCGTCGCCGACCCGGCGAGCTTGACCGGTGACCTGACCGTGGTGGTGCGCGGTGTCGACACCAACGGCAATCCGATTACCCTGGAGGTGACCCTGAGTGCCGACGGCGGTGCAGACGCCGACGCGGCCGGCGCCGAAGCACCGGAACGAGAGGACGCGGCAGCCGTGCCGAGTGCCGACGATCCGGCCCGGCGCGCCGTGGCAAACGATGCCATCCCCGACCCCATCCAGAGTCTGGCGCAGGCCTTTGCCGACGTCGGCCAGCGGCTGCTCGAGGACGGACTCATCACCCATGACCCGGTGTCACCGGACTGGCCGGCCGGCGGTACCCCCAGCTTCAGCACCGAGCTGGCCCACAGCGCCGGCCAGTTCCAAGCCCAGACCGCCCGTCTGGCCCAAGCCCTCAGAACCTTGGGCCGCGCTGCTTGAGAGGTGGGCGCGTGAGGCTCATCGGTGTCGGGCCGTGCGCTTGCCCCGTTAAGCAAGACGTGTCGTCCCATGGATGGACGGGGCGAGGCCTATCGGTGCATGACACGGCCTTGATGCCACGGGTAAATCTGTTGACCGTGGCATCGACGCCCATCGATTTGTGGGCGTCCGGTGGCGTTCATCGGATGGAGGAAAGACCCATGTCGTCATGGTTCGAGGCCTGGCGTAGCGGGGTATGCATGGTTGCAGTGACCGTCCTCGTCTTGTCGACGGGGGTTCCCGCGATGGCGCAGCAGCCAGAAGATGGAGTGCGTGGGCTACTGCAACCACGGGAACAAGCCGTTCTGGCGAGCCAGGTGGCTGCGCGGATCATCGCCCTGCCGGTGCGAGAGGGTGAACGCTTCGAAGCAGGCGACGTTCTGGTTGCGTTTGATTGCGCCTTTTTCGAGGCCGATCTGCAGGCGGCTGAGGCGGATCTGCGAGCCGCCCGGGCACGCCTCGCCAACAGCGAGCAATTGCTTGCTTTGAAATCCATTGGCGACCTGGATGTGGCTTTGGCCCGCGCCGAGGCGGCCAAAGCGGCGGCCGATGTGCGCGGCAAGCAGGTCATCGTCGACCAATGCCGCATCACCGCGCCGTTCGGCGGGCGTGTTGCTGGCCTGGCGGCCAATGCGTTCGAGAGCGTGGCCGCCGGGGACGATGTTTTGGAGATTCTGAACGATCGTGACCTGGAGATCAAAGTGATCGTGCCGTCACATTGGCTGGCCTGGTTGAGCGAGGGTCTGCCATTCCAGTTCCATGTCGATGAGACAGGCGAGACGATGCAGGCACAGCTCATCCGTCTTGGCGCGCGCATCGACCCGGTCAGCCAGACCCTTCCCGTGTTCGGTCGATTGGTCGACGCCAGCAGTGTCGTGCTGGCCGGCATGAGCGGCACCGCGGTCTTTGTGGTGGCGCCGCCGTCCTGAGCGGCGGGGCGAATCGACCGAAGCGGACCGGACGGCGGTTGAACGGCGGTTCAGGTGAGAATGCGATATGGTCGAGGGTGACTCCGCTGCACTCAGTATGGCGACCTTTCTGCAACTGGAGCGCACGGCCCGTCACGCCGAGTCCTTGCCCAGCCTGCGTTTCACCATGGTCAACGAAACCCGCCGAATGGTTCGCTATCGGCAGGCGGCGTTGCTGCTTGGGCGGTCCACGGCCTTACGGCTCGAGGCGGTCTCCAGCGTCACGGTGCTCGATCGTGGGGCGCCGTTCGTGCGCTGGTTGGAAGGCCTGGCGCGGGCCTTGTGCCGGGAAGCCGGGTTCGACGTCTTGCGCGGCGTCGATCCGAGCCAGGTGCCCGATCGGTGGCGGCCGGACTGGCATCAATGGATGGCCGCGCACGTGATTTGGTGCCCACTGCGGGCGCCTGGTGGACGTCAGGTCGGCGTCTTGCTGCTGACACGCGACGATCCTTGGCAGGCCGCTGAGACGACTCTGCTCGACCAACTTGCGGACGCCTATGCGCATGCACTGGTCGCCTTGACCGGGCTGGGTCGCACCCGGAGACCCATGGTCGGTTCGGTGCTATGGCTGGCTGCGGCAGCGGCGCTTATTGGCGTTCTGGCGGTTCCGGTCACGCGTACGGCATTGGCCCCGGCGGAGATCGTGGCGCGCGAGCCCTTCACCGTCGCGGCGCCGATGGACGGCGTAATCCATTCCTTCCAAGTCACCCCAAACGAACCCGTTACGGCGGGCCAGGTTCTACTGCGCCTGGATGACACCGACCTGCGCAGCCGCTATGAGGTCGCCGACCGGGCTCTGGGCATTGCCAAAGCGGAGCTGCGCGCGGCAACCCAAGGTGCTTTCGCCGACCGGCATCGCAGTGCACAGGTCGAATCCCTGCGGGCCCGGGTGGCCCTGCGTCAGGCGGAACGGGATTTTGCCCGGCGGCGCCTGGAGCGTGTGACGGTGACCGCTCCCGAGGCCGGTATCGTCATTTTTACCGATGCGCAGGATTGGGTTGGCCGTCCGGTGGTCACCGGCGAGCGCATCCTGCGTATCGCCGATCCGAACCAGGTGCGGGTGCGTGCCTATCTGCCGGTGTCCGACGCCATTCCTTTCGAATCCGGTGCAGCGGTGACCGTGTTTCTCGACGTCGACCCGTTGCATCCGTTGCCCGCAGCGTTGGAGCATGCGAGTTACGAGGCCGAGGTGACACCGTCGGGAGTGCTGTCCTATCGGGTCAGCGCAGCCTTGACCGGTGGAGGGGTGCCGCCGCGGATCGGCCTCAAGGGCACCGCGCGGATCGCGGGTGGGCGGGTGCCTCTGTATTTGTTCCTGTTCCGCCGGCCGCTCTCGGCCTTGCGGCAAGGCCTGGGTGTGTAATCGGTGATCGACGCTCAAGGGCCTGGCGACTCTGCTACGGTGGTGTTGCCCGACCTGAGGGATGATCTGCGCTTGCTGCCCGGGCCGCGCGATCCGGCTGGCGCACCCGGCTATCTGCTGTTCGACCCGGTGCAGAATCGATACTTCGCCCTCGATTGGCACGCTTATGAAATGCTGACGCGCTGGTCGTCGGGCGATCCAGAGCGCATGCTCGGCGCCGTGTATCGGCAGACCATGGCGCGCCCGACGATCGATCAGGTGGCTGCTCTCACCCGTTTCCTGATCGGCAACGGCCTGGTCCGTGACGATTCCGAGACGGGGACGCGCACACGGACGGCCAAGCTCACGGCAACCCACCGGTCGCTCGTGAGAAAAGGCCTGCACAGTTATCTGTTCTTCCGCATCCCATTGGTTCGGCCGGATCGGTTTCTTTCCCTCACGCTGCCTTGGGTGGAGATAGTGTTCTCACCGACGCTGCGGGTCGGGCTCCTCGGTTTGGGTGTGATCGGACTGTATCTCACAGTGCGGCAGTGGGAAGTCTTCCTCAGCACCTTTCAGTCCTTTTATTCCCTGGGTGGTATCCTGGCATTTGGAGCGGCGCTCACCGTCTGCAAAGTCCTGCATGAACTGGGTCACGCGTACACCGCCAAGCGCTATGGCTGCCGTGTCCCGACCATGGGCGTGGCGTTCATGTTACTCTGGCCGATTCTGTACACCGATACCGGTGATGCCTGGCGGTTGACCGACCGATGGCAACGCGTACACATCGCGGTGGCCGGTCTCGCGGTCGAGCTGTCGCTGGCCATGCTGGCCACCTTCCTGTGGGCCTTCCTGCCCGAAGGACCGGGGCGCAGTGCCGCCTTTCTCATCGCCACGGTCAGTTGGGTGACTTCCTTGGCGGTCAACCTGAACCCGTTCATGCGCTTTGACGGCTACTATCTGCTTGCCGATGGCTGGGGTATCGCCAATCTGCAGCCTCGCGCCTTTGCGCTCGGCCGTTGGTGGTTGCGCGAGACCTTGTTCGGGTTCGGTGATCCGGCGCCGGAACCGCTTGAGCCGCGGCGGCGGAGCCTGATGATTCTGTACGCCTATGCCACGTGGGTGTACCGTTTCATTCTTTTCTTGGGCATCGCACTGCTGGTGTACACCTATGCGTTCAAGCTGCTCGGGATCGCCCTCATGATCATTGAACTCGGCTGGTTCATCGTGTTGCCGGTGGCGCGCGAAACCGCCGATTGGTGGAGGCGCCGGCATACTGTGCGACTCAATACGGCGCTCCTGCGCACGTCGCTGCTCCTGATTGGGCTGGGCGTCCTGGTGACCGTGCCGTGGCAATCCTGGGTTGCGATTCCCGCCTTGGAGCAGCCGGGCCAAAAGACGATTATCTATCCGCCTTTTCCGGCGCGTATTCTGGCCATCGATGTCGAACGCGGGCAGGAGGTCGCCTCGGACGCAGTGCTGGCCCGCTTGGCTGTGCCCGAGCTGGACCACCAGCTCATTCAGACCACAGAACGGATCATCCTGTTGACGACCTTGATCCGGCGCCATGGGGCGGACAGTGAAAGCGTCGATCAGGTGGGCGTGCTGCAGGAGGAACTCGCGGCCAGCCGGGCCACGTTGGATGGCCTTCGGGCCCTACAGGCGCAGCTCATGGTCCGGGCGCCACTCGCCGGGACGGTGGTGGATCTGGGGCCCGACCTGCGGTCTGGGGTTTGGGTCACGGCCGAGACACCGTTGGCCCGGCTCGTGGCCGATGATCGCACCCGATACCTGGGTCTGGTCGACGGCGACGCGCTGCATCGTATCGTTCCTGGGGCGCCGGGATGGTTCGTCCCGGAGGATCCGGCCCGATCAACCGTGCCGGTGCGTGTCTCGGAGGTCGATCTCACCAATGTCGTCGCCCTGGATCAGCCTTATCTGGCTTCGGCGTACGGGGGGGGCGTTGCCGTACAACAGGATGACGCCGGGCGCTTAATTCCGACGGTGCCACAGTATCGGGTTTGGTTGGAACCGGCGGATCCGGCTGGGGCGCCGCCACGGGTGGTCCGCGGTACGGTGCATATCGAGGCGGACGCGCGGAGCTGGGCGGACCGCCTGTGGCGGAGCACGCTGGCCGTGCTGATTCGGGAAAGCGGGTTCTGAGCGGCGCTGCCAAGGACCCTGACTTTGGAATCCAGCCCCGGCCAGGGTCAGGGGCCGCCGCCGGCCGCCTTCAGGGCGTCATCGACGGCGGCGATAGCCGGCTCCAGCCGATTGCGGCGGTAAGGAGCCAGCTTGGCCACGGCCACCGTGAGTTCGCGGTAGGCGGCGCGGTCACCCGCTGCGGCGCGGCGAGCCAAGCGGACCACTGGATCGCCGCGTCCCAGTACCTGTTCCATCTGCTCGACCAGGTTGGCGAGGCTGTCGGCCAGAGCCAGCGACGGCGCCGGCGTCGGTATCGGCTCCGGCCCACCGTCCTCGGTTTCCATGCCGTCAGGGATGCCAGGGATGGTCGTGGCATGTCGATGGCGAAGCTCCAGCGCGGCCAAGCGGCGTTCCAGCGCCTCCAGTCGTTCCAGAACGCGATTCGAAACGTCCTCCGCCGCCGCCTTCGCTGCTGGGCCGCTGAGGACCGTGTGCAGCGCGTCAGTCACAAGTTCACCGACGGTCCGCCGTTCCGCCTTGGCGCGCTCTGCCACGGCACGCTGCACCTCGGCCGGTACGCCGCGTATGGTCCAACGCTCATCTGCCATGGGTGCCTCCTGGTCTGCCAAATGGCTGACATAAGGCAGACTTAGAGCGGGTGTCCGAAACCGTCAAGTCCCCACCCGTGTTCGGATGATCGTCAGGGTTCGAACTGTTCAGCGAGGATGCGTTCTTCCAGGTTGAACTCCGGGTCGAACAGCAAGGTCAGGGACGTCGTGCGGTCTTCCGTGACAGTGACCATGGACACGTCGCGCACTTCCGTGAAGTCGGCAACGGCGCTGACCGCCCGTTTGCCCGCTTCGAGAACTTCGAAGGTAATGCGAGCGGTGTGCGGCAGCAGCGCACCGCGCCAGCGTCGCGGGCGGAACGCGCTGATCGGTGTCAGGGCCAGCACATTAGCGCCTAAGGGCAGGATTGGGCCATGCGCCGACAGATTGTAGGCCGTGCTCCCGGCCGGTGTGGCCACCAGGGCACCGTCGCAGGTCAGTTCCGGCATGCGTTCAATGCCATCCACCAAGATACGCAGCTTTGCCGTCTGGCGGGTTTCGCGCAAGAGTGACACTTCATTGATCGCCAGCGCTTCGACAATCCGGCCATCCGCAGAGATCGCGATCATGCGCAGTGGATGCAGGTGAACGCGTTGGGCGCGTGCCAACCGATCCATGAGCGGTTCATCGCTGCGCCGGTTCAGCAGGAAGCCGACCGACCCGCAGTTCAAGCCGTAGACCGGCGGTGGGACCAACGGATTGATGGCCAAGGTTTGGTGAAGCGTCTCCAGCATGAAACCGTCGCCGCCCAGAGCGACGATGACATCCGCCCTCAGCACGGGCCAGTCGTCGTACCAGCGGGTGAGCTGGCCCAGTGTGCGGTACGCCTCCTCGGTTTCGGCAGCGCGGAAGGCGATGCGTGGCGCGCCGGACTCGTCACCGAAGCCCGCCGATGGGACGGACGGCGGGTCCGCCGGTGCGGCGGACACAGCTTGGAGCGGAAGCGATGCGGACATCATGGCAACGGCAGCATAACCGACTCGAAGCCGTCATGGATATGCGGTTTATCGGCTGGCCAATCGTCGGAGTTGCTCGCGGGCATAAGCGTTGCCGGCACGGGCAGCCGACTCGTAAAGAGCACGCGCACGGGCCGCATCCGCGGCGATGCCTTGGCCAAACTCAATATGCCAGGCGAGGGCGGCTTGACTCAGGGCGACACCGCGGCCGGCGGCCAGCGTGAAAAGGCGGACGGCTTCCGCCAGATCGCGCGCGACGCCGACGCCGTCGCGATAAAGGAAGGCGAGCGCCGTCTGTCCCAGCGGATGCCCCTGATCGGCGGCGCGCCTGAACCAGGTGGCCGCTTCCGTTGTGTTGCGTCGTGTGCCGCGACCTTGACGGTATAAGGTGGCCAGGCCGAGCTGAGCAAGGGCATGGCCGCGCAGGGCTGCGCTGCGATATAGCCGCAGGGCGGCGGCCGGATCGGCCGGCACCCCGAGGCCTTGGTCCAGCATGACCGCCAGGGCGACCTGGGCGCGCAGGTTGCCGCGCCGGGCGGCGCGTTGCAGACGTTTGGCCGTGATGTGACGGTCGTGCTGCTCCAGGTCCAACAAGCGCTGCCAATCCGGCTCCGGGAAGGCGGGTGGGGCGATCGCCGGTGTGGCGTCATCGGCTGGTTCCGGACCCCGATCCGTGGCATCCGGAAACGGGACCGGATCGGTGGCCGTCACCGGCGTTTGGTTGGCGACCGCTGTTGACAGCGCGGTGATTCGGTTGCGCGCGAGGGGCGCAAAAATGCCATCGGGATAGGCCTCGAGATAGGCCGCGAAATCTGCTGCCCGACTGCTTTCCATGATGGATTGCCAAAAAAGCAGTTCCGCGCTGGCAGCGCCGGTTGCCGCCGGCGCGGTGGGTATGGGCGGCGTGGCGCTGTCCGGCAAGAAGCGGAACTCACCGACCAAGGATGAGGATTCCCAAGGTACCTGTTTGCCTTTGGATTGGGCGCTGACCTGGACCCGGACTTGCTTGAAGACCTGTTCGATGCTCAGGCCTGGCTGCCGGATGGCATTCAGCAGTTCCCCGGTGTACAGGCCGTTTTCGCGGTCGCCGTCGGCGGCGACGCTGCCCGGTGCGGTGGCATAGGCGATCAGCGTGCCGCTCGGCGCGCTGATCTGCGCCAGACCCTGGCCGCCACGACGAAACTGCCGTTCGAACGGATTGTTTCGGCAGGCATCCAGGATCAGGATCTTCACGCGGCTGCCGGCCAGTGCCATCTGGTCGATCAGGATGTCAACATCGATGGCTGCCAGGCGAATCTGCGATTCGGCCTGGATGCTGGCGTCGACTGGGATGAGGAAGTTGCGGCCGTTCACCTGGATGCCGTGGCCGGCGTAGAACACCAGTGCGACGGTGCGATCGTCGAGGGCGAGACCGAAGTGCCCGATGGCGTCTTCCATGGCCGTTTTGGTCGCATTCTCCTGCAGCACGACCTCAAAGCCCAGATCGCGCAAGGCGCTGGCCATGGCCCGGGCATCATTGATCGGATTGTCCAGAGGTGCATCGCGGTAGGCCGCATTCCCGATCACCAGGGCAAGGCGTCGCTCGGCCGCGTCGGCCACGCCTGCAGCCAAGGCCACCAGCACGAGGAGCGTCCCTTTGAACCGACACCAGACGTGCCGAGTCATGTCCCGTCTCCTTATGTTCGTTGTCCGACCTGGACGTCTAACAGGAAACGAACGGTGCCGGTGGGCAAACGGGTCCATGCGGGGAGGCCTTTGTGGGAGCGCCGACGCCTCGTCGGCCTCGTGTGCACGCCGGTGCGGG
>JANQJV010000260.1 GCA_028281465.1 Azospirillaceae bacterium
AGCGGCATTCAGCAAATAAAGCTGGTTGCGGGGGCAGGATTTGAACCTGCGACCTTCAGGTTATGAGCCTGACGAGCTACCGGGCTGCTCCACCCCGCGACAGGGACGAGCCGGACTGTTGACCGGTTCGTTTTCTGGGAGCGATCTATCGATCGCAACGGCTATGTAGCAATGCAGCGTCGGGATTGCAAACCCGAACTCCACCGGAAACGTGCAATTCCCATTTTTTTTCGTGCCGGACGCCAAGGCGTGATATCTTCGTCACATGGAGTCGATACCCTGTTTTCTTAGCTTTCGATCAACCGAAATCGGCAAAGTCTCCAAGACGGCCCTGCTGGTCCGACCAGACAGGCCCCGGTTCGGCTTCCCCGCACTTTTCCTGCTATCGTGAACATCCCACAAGCCGGCCCGCCGGAGCAGCCGGCCGCAGACCCGGAGGACTTGACCCAAATTGCCAACCCGTATCGTCGTGACCCAACCAATCGGCAGCCAGATTTGCCGAACGATGTCGGGCCTTCTCGATACCGCCATCAGCCGGTTGAAGTCCAACCGGGGAGATATTCACGTTTCCGTTCACAGCTCGCGAAAGGACCTCAAAGCCTTTCGCGCCTATCTGCGCCTGCTGCGCGCCATCATCGGAGACGATTCATTCAGGCGACTTAATATCTCGGCGCGCGACGCGTCTCGAATTCTTTCGCAGGCGCGCGATACGGTCGCGCTTCACGACGCCATCACGCTCGTCGAAAAACACTTGCGCAGAACGGGCGGAAAAACAGGCGTTTCCAGCCTGCGGAAAGCCGCCGATTCGGAAGTGCGGACGGCGGCCGGGCCAGCGGTGATCCGCCGCCATTCCAGGGATGTGATCGCAATGCTCCTGCCCTGCCACGAGGAAGTGGCGACCTGGACGCTGCCCGAGCAGCCCGATCCCTATATCGAGGGGCTCATCAGAACCTATGCGACAGCCCGGAAGATGCTGCGCCGAGGGCTGAAATCGCGCATGCCCGAGGATATGCACGAGGCACGCAAGCGGGTCATTCACTGGCGCTACCAGCTGGACCTGTTCATCGACCTCTGGCCGCGGCTTCTCAAGGCGGAGGTGCGCGACTTGCAGGAACTGCGCGAAGACCTCGGCCAGCACAACGACCTGGTGATGCTGGAGGGCCGTATTCTCAATCGACAGGGCGGCTTTGCCGATATCGGCGACCCCGATCCCTTCCTCGACGCGATTACGCTGCTGCGGGCACGCTGCGCCCACATCGCTACCTACCGGGAAGGCCAGCTGTTCGCCCAGCCTCCGGACATCCGTCAGGAAACATTGCGGCTATGGTGGAAGGCCGCCTTTGACTACAGGGATGCAGAGCCACACCGATAGACCATCTCGACGGAAAACCGGGCAGAACGAAACCCCAAAACGGAGCGCGACCGACCATGACCAGAGGATTGCGAACGGCGCTGATGCTCGTTTTGCTCGCAGGCGCGCCTACCCCGGCGCTACCGGACAATTCGAAGAGCTGGGATTGGCTGATCGGCATGTCCACGCCGCCCGGTCCGCCGCCATCGGTCGACTATCTGGGTCTCGACGGCTTCGATGTTTCCAAAGCTTATGTTCAGTCGGCAAATAGTAGCAACGTCCAGACGATCTGCTATCTGTCGGTCGGCACGCTGGAAGACTGGCGACCGGATGTGAAAGCCTTCGAGGCACTGAACGAAGATCAAAAGAAAGCCGGAAAACCAAAACTCATCGGCCGGCGCTATCCGGACTGGCCAGACGAACGCTGGCTAAATTTCAAGCGATATAAGGTCTTTCTTCCCCTGATGGTGTCCCGGCTTGAGCGCTGCGCGACGAAAGGCTTCGGCCTGGTCGAATTCGACAATCTCGACGCCCATGAAAACAGGACCGGCTTCAGAACGAAAGCAAAGCATGTCGTGGCCTATGCAACGGCGCTGGCCGTCCGCGCCCGGAAGCTTGACCTCATCCCCGTCCAGAAGAACGCCACGGATCTAAACCGCAAGCTGGAGCCCCATTTCGGCGCGCTCCTGTTGGAAGACTGCGCCTTGTACCGCTTCTGCGGCGATGCGAAGCGCTACCGCAAGGCGGGAAAGCCCGTATTCGCGGCGGAATATCCGCGAAGCTGGAAGGACGAGGGCAAGACCTTCAAGCTCCGAGCCGTTTGCCGCACGGCGCAAAAACACGATATCGCGCTGATCGCAAAGAAGCTCAATCTGAAAGCCTGGATCAGACACTGCCGGTGAGGATGCCTGCAAGGCGACCGACAGCCCGGGAAACCGGATCCGCGACAGTCCGGCGTCCTCCTCAAAGGTGTTCCATTTCGTAGTCTTCGAGCGAAACACCGAGCATCGCCACGCCCTCCTCCAGATAGTCGGGCAGCAGCGGCATTCCAAGCAGATAGGCAGCGGTGCGGTCATTGTGCGCAGCCGCGGCTTCGGCGCGCACCTCCGACCAGTCGCCAAGGCTGTATTCGCCACGGCCAAGCCAGGCGAGCGTCACGAGATCAACCTGCTCGTCGACACTCAGGCTGTCGATCAGGCTGGTCAGTTCCTCCTGGCTCGCATCGTCGCCATGGTCCTCGAGCACCGAAATCATGTGGTCGTCGGACGCGTTCGATCCGGGGTCCGGTTCGCTGACCGGATCCTTGGCGTCGAATTCCCGCGCCTTGACGATGATGAAGAAAATCGTCTCGGGCGAAATGGACAGTTCGGGCGTTGTCGGCTCCATCCTCGGCTGACCCCTTGGTTTGTTTCGGCGACCCGTTCCGGCATGAACGGCACTGTTTGCATCTTCGGAAGTATCATCGATCGTCCACCCGGCGGCCTTGCGGATAATCAACGCGCGCCATGTACCTGGCCGCACTCGGCATTCTGAAAGGGCCGGCCACCCGGAATGGCAGCCATGCACAATCCGGTCGCCTGGCATCGACGCGCTCGCGCCTAAACTACCCGTATCGACGCCGAAGGGAACGCCTGTCGGCTGGATGACCAACTCGGGGAAGGGGAACCGCCATGGAAACAGACGAACAATTCGACGAGAGGCTCTGCCGGGTTATCGCGCAGGCCGAAACGACGTTCTATCGGGACTGCTACCGCTGGACGCCGCTCGAAAATCCGGCAGATCTGTCGCAGGCGGCCCTCGCAGCCGTCCGCGACGGGGAGGCCTGGTACCAGTTCGTTCCCGCAAGCAGGGATGACGACCCACAGCAATTCGTCGTCGTCCGGTTCAATTTCGCCGAAACCGGACCGAGTGCGATCGGCTTCGTCGCCTGGCTGCATTCTCATCTGCGGACGATGGGCAAGACGGGCGCGATCGTCATCTGCGGCAAGGACACCCGAGCGTCCAACGCCTTGTTCGATATCTGCCAGGGCGCGATGGACTACTGGGCCTGCCCGGTCGGCCCGACCGGTGACCGCTTCATCGAGGTCATCAGGGCACTCATCGAACGGGGAGCACGTTTACAGCGCAAGTGATCGAAAGATGGGTGACGGGCGCGTCAACACCTTCTTCCAAGGCACCGTTTCTGCGGACATGGCACATCGTCCCCCCTTTACGACGTAGGCAGACGCACAATAAAAAACCCCCGCCTCGGATGAGACGGGGGTTTTTTTTGACATTCCGGAAAACCGGTCAATCCTGTCATTGGCAGGCCTGGCAACGACCTACTTTCCCACACCTCCAGGTGCAGTATCATCGGCGCAGGAGCGCTTAACGGCCGAGTTCGGGATGGGATCGGGTTTGATCACTCCGCAATAGTCACCAAGCCGGCCAATAACAGGATAGATGTGAATGAGGAGATCTTTGTGAAGCGACTTGTCCTGCCGATCGGTTTCAGAACGAAACCAGCCGGATGGATATTGATTAATGAGAGCGATCAAGCCGATCGAGCTATTAGTACTGGTAAGCTCCACGTGTCGCCACGCTTCCACATCCAGCCTATCAACGTGGTGGTCTTCCACGGCTCTCAAGGGAGAACTCGTTTCGAGGTGGGTTTCCCGCTTAGATGCTTTCAGCGGTTATCCCTTCCGTACATAGCTACCCTGCTATGCCGCTGGCGCGACAACAGGTCCACCAGAGGTACGTCCACCCCGGTCCTCTCGTACTAAGGGCAGATCCTCTCAATTCTCCTACACCCACGGCAGATAGGGACCGAACTGTCTCACGACGTTCTAAACCCAGCTC